>DATIAB010000223.1:0-3432 GCA_035458265.1 Ornithinibacter sp.
GACCTGCCGCTGTTCCGCTACGTCGGTGGCCCCAACGCCCACGTCCTGCCCGTGCCGATGATGAACATCCTCAACGGCGGCAGCCACGCCGACTCCAACGTCGACATCCAGGAGTTCATGATCGCGCCGATCGGCGCCGACAGCTTCCGCGAGGCGCTGCGCTGGGGTGCCGAGATCTACCACTCGCTCAAGGGCGTGCTCAAGGAGCAGGGCCTGGCCACGGGACTCGGCGACGAGGGCGGCTTCGCTCCGAACCTGCCGTCCAACCGCGCCGCGCTCGACCTCATCCTCGTCGCCATCGAGAAGGCCGGCTACACCCCGGGCGAGCAGATCGGACTGGCGCTCGACGTGGCCGCCTCCGAGTTCCACGAGGACGGCGTCTACTCCTTCGAGGGTGGCTCCAAGACCTCTGCCGAGATGATCGACTACTACGCCGACCTCGTCGCGAGCTACCCCCTCGTCTCCATCGAGGACCCGCTCGACGAGAGCGACTGGGACGGCTGGAAGGCCATGACCGACCGCATGGGCAACGACGTCCAGCTCGTCGGCGACGACCTGTTCGTCACCAACCCACAGCGACTGGCCCGCGGCATCGAGACCGGCACCGCGAACGCCCTGCTCGTCAAGGTCAACCAGATCGGCTCGCTCACCGAGACCCTGGATGCCGTCGAGATGGCCCAGCGCGCCGGTTACCGCTGCATGATGAGCCACCGTTCGGGCGAGACCGAGGACACGACGATCGCCGACCTCGCCGTCGCCACCAACTGCGGCCAGATCAAGACCGGCGCCCCGGCCCGTTCCGAGCGCGTCGCCAAGTACAACCAGCTCCTGCGCATCGAGGAAGAGCTCGACGACGCCGCCGTCTACGCCGGAGCCGACGCCTTCCCGCGCTTCGCCCGCCGCCAGCAGGGCTGATTCACCGTATGGCCACCGGGCGCTCCCGCGGTCCGGCGTCGCGACCCCCGCGACGTCCGGCCGGGGGGCGCCCGTCGGCATCCACTCGAGGGGTGGGAACGCCCACGGCATCCGCCGGTGGCTCTTCCGCGGAGGCCCCGTCGGGCTGGCGCGGTCTGCTCTGGGGGGTCGGACGCGACCGTCGGGCCCGCCGTGCCGCCGTGCTCGTGGCGATCGTCGGCTTCCTCATGGTGCTGCTCGGGTCGACCGTCACGGCCTACATCGGCCAGCGGGGCGACATCTCGGCCCTGCGCGAGAAGGTGGCCGCCCAGGAGCAGGACGTCGCCGCCCTGGAGGTCGAGCGCGAGCGCTGGCGCGACCCGGCCTACGTCGAGCAGCAGGCCCGCCAACGGCTGAAGTTCGTCAAACCCGGTGAGCGGTCCTACACCGTCCTGGACCCCGAGCCGGATGCCGGCAACCGCGACCCGCTCGCGGCGATCGCCGACACCGACGAGGCGCTGCCCTGGTACCAGGGTGTGTGGGAGTCCGCCCGCACCGCGGATGCGCCCGGGGCCCGCCGGTGAGCGCAGGTCATGACCTGCCGCCCGTCACCCGCGCAGACCTGGATGCCGTCTCCCGTCAGCTCGGTCGTGAGGCGCGCAGCGTGGCCGAGGTGGCCCACCGGTGCCCCTGTGGCGAGCCGGATGTCGTGCGCACCGAGCCGCGGCTGCCCGACGGCACCCCCTTCCCCACGTCGTTCTACGCAACCTGCCCGAAGCTGACCGGCGCCCTGTCGACGCTCGAGAGCCAGGGGGTCATGCGCGAGATGTCAGAGCGCCTCGAGGCGGACGAGGCGCTGCGTGAGGCGTATGCCGCGGCGCACCTCGACTACCTCGAGCGCCGCTCCCAGCTCGGGGACGTGCCCGAGGTCGCAGGTGTCTCGGCCGGCGGGATGCCGACTCGGGTGAAGTGCCTGCACGTGCTCGTCGCCCACTCTCTCGGGGCCGGTCCCGGCGTCAACCCCCTCGGGGACGAGGCCCTGGCGATGCTCGAGCCCTGGTGGGAACGGCATCCGTGCTCGGCCGACCGCCCGGCATCCGAACCTGCGGCGACCGAAGGGCTGGGGCCGGCGTGAGCGCGACGTCCGTCCAGCGGGTGGCGGCCATCGACTGCGGCACCAACTCGATCCGGCTGCTCATCGCCGATGTGGGCGCCGACGGCCGCCTCGTGGACCTCGTGCGCCGCATGGAGATCGTCCGCCTGGGGCAGGGCATCGACCGCACCGGCGTCATCGCCCCCGAGGCGATGGAGCGCACCCTGGCCATGACGCGGGAGTACGCCGCGCAGTGCCGCGAGCACGATGTCGAATCCGTGCGTTTCGTTGCCACGTCCGCGTCGCGTGACGCCCGCAACGCCGGGAAGTTCGTCGACGGGGTGCGGGCCGCATTCGGTGACCTCGACGTCGCTCCCGAGGTGGTCGAGGGACTGGTGGAGGCCGAGCTGTCCTTCACCGGGGCGACGGGTGACCTGCAGGCCCTGGCGCTGCCCGGCCCCTACGTCGTGGTCGACCTCGGGGGCGGCTCCACCGAGCTCGTTCGGGGCACCCGCCACGTCGAGGCAGCCCACTCGATGGACGTCGGCAGCGTGCGCATGACCGAACGGCACCTGCACGACGACCCGCCGACGACCGGCCAGGTGGCGGCCGCCCGGCTCGACGTGCAGGCCGCTCTGGACGTGGCCGAGCAGGCGGTGGACCTCAACGTGGTGGGGGCCGTCGTCGGCCTCGCTGGCACCATCACGACGATCACCGCCCACGCCCTGGGGCTGGCGGCCTACGACCCGGCGGCCACGCACCTCGCGCAGATCCCGGCGGAGGTGCACCGCGAGGCCTGTCGGTCACTGCTCGAGATGAGCCGGGCCGAGCGTTCGACCCTGGGGTTCCTGCACCCCGGGCGGGTCGACGTGATCGGGGGAGGGGCCCTGGTGTGGCTGGAGGTGCTCGACCGGGTCCTGTCGCGGTCGCCGGGGGCCGTCGTGGTGACGTCCGAGCACGACATCCTCGACGGAATCGCACTCTCCCTCACCTGAGCCGCGCGCCGACCATCCGCCCACCGGAGGTGGGGCCACGGCATACAGTGGCTTCGCCCCCGTGGCCCAACTGGCAGAGGCAGGCGACTTAAAATCGCCACAGGTGCGGGTTCGAGCCCCGTCGGGGGCACCAGCACGAACCCGGGGTTCCCCCGCCTGCCCTCGCTGTCGGGAGCCGTTCTCGTGGGCGCCGTCCACAGGCGTCGGCGCGGGGAACAACGACAGCCGTCCGCTCGCTTATTCTGGTGACACGCGCGGTGACGACCACCGCCATGACCATCACGGAGGAACGATGGCCAGCAACCCGGCCTTCAACCGCATCGAAAAGGATGCCCAGAGCGGCTATGCCGGCTTCGGGGGCCAGCCCGGCTACTCATCCCCGGCGCCCATGGCAGCCCAGCCCAACATGGCGGAGATGAGCCCGCAGCAGCTGCAGGACATGTACAACGG
>DATIAB010000224.1:0-8352 GCA_035458265.1 Ornithinibacter sp.
CTGGGAGGCGGAGAACGTCATCGTGTTCAAGCGGTCGATGGCCACCGGGTACGCGGGCGTGCAGAACCCGCTGTTCTTCAAGGCGAACTCGCAGATGCTCTTCGGGGACGCCAAGGACCGCGTCGAGGACATCCTCAAGGCACTCTGACCCCACCCCAGCCGCGAGTGCGCAGGTGGTCGCCCTGGCAGCCCCGCGCGCACTCAAGGCGAGTCAGCGGAGCCAGTGCTGCCCGGGGAACGGGTCAGGATCGCCGCCTGCCCACCGGGCGAGCCGTTCTGCGAGCCCATGGCCATGGCGCCGCCCGCGGGCAGGTTTCGCCGCAGGGCCAGCTGGCCGCGGCCCGTGGCCATGGTGCGTCGGCGGTCGCCGTCGTGCCTGCGGCATGGTCGCCCCGCGGCTGCCGGTGGTCCCGCCGGTAAGGTTCCGGGCGTGAGCGAGCCCCTCGAGCCGGACCCGAATGCGGATGCCGTGGCGTCCCCCCGTGCGGATGCCGTCGCCGCTCCCACCGCCATCACGTATGCCGCTGCCGGTGTCGACGTCGAGGCCGGTGACAAGGCCGTCGAGCTGATGAAGGCCAGCGTGCGCCGGGCCACCCGGCCGGAGGTGCTCGGTGGTCTGGGCGGGTTCGCGGGCATGTTCGACGCCAGCGCCATCGCGCGCATGGCTCGACCCGTCCTCGCGACGAGCACCGACGGCGTCGGCACCAAGGTCGCCATCGCCCAAGCGATGGACCGGCACGACAGCATCGGCTTCGACCTCGTGGGGATGGTCGTCGACGACATCGTCGTGTGCGGCGCCGAGCCGCTCTTCATGACCGACTACATCGCCTGCGGCAAGGTCGTGCCCGAGCGCATCGCGGCCATCGTGTCGGGCATCGCCCGGGCCTGCGAGCAGGCCGGTGTCGCGCTCGTCGGTGGGGAGACAGCCGAGCACCCGGGTCTCCTCGGTCCCGACGACTACGACATGGCCGGTGCCGCGACCGGCGTCGTCGAGTACGCCGACGTGCTCGGCCCGCAGCGGGTTGCGCCGGGCGACGTCGTGCTCGGCCTCGCGAGCAGCGGCCTGCACTCCAACGGCTACTCCCTCGTGCGCCGGGTCATCGCCCACGCCGGCTGGGGCCTCGACCGGCACGTGGACGACTTCGGCCGCACCCTCGGCGACGAGCTGCTCGAGCCGACCCGGGTCTACTCGGCCGACCTGCTCGCGCTCATCCGCGCAGACGGGGTCGAGGTCCACGCCTTGTCGCACGTCACCGGTGGCGGGCTCGCGGCGAACCTCGCGCGCGTGCTCCCCGATCACCTCCACGCCCGGGTCGACCGTGCCACCTGGACCCCGCCGGCGGTCTTCTCCACGATCGGCCGCCTCGGCTCGGTGCCGCAGGCCGACCTCGAGCGCACGCTCAACCAGGGCGTCGGGTTCGTCGCCATGGTGCCGGCATCCTCGGTCGACGCCGCCACGGCCCTGCTCGAGGCGCGCGGCATCCGGACCTGGGCCATGGGTGAGGTCCACGAGGCCGCGACCGCTCCCATCGAGGCGGAGGTCGAGGTCGTCAGTGGCGCCAAGGGCGTCGACGGCGGCTCCGTCCAGGTCGTCGGCACCCACCCCGCCGGCTGAGCTTCTCCGTCATCCCAGTGACGGCGGAGATCTTCACCCCTGGCGGAGACATGTCTCCGCCATGATCCAACTCCTCCGTCGTCACTGTGACGGCGGAGATCTTCACGCGGTCGCGCGGCCCACGTGGCCGAAAGTCATGGGTTGTGAGTACCCGGGCTCATGACCTGTGGCCTGCGGGCGGTCAGGATCGCTGGGTGCCCACAGCCGACGCGATCTCCGCCACCCACCACGCCGCCACCCACCGTGCCGCCAGCCACCACGCCGTCACCCACCGTGCCGCCAGCAGCCACGCCACCCACCGAGCCGCCTCGCAGACGACGACCTTCACGAGCCGTCGCGAGATCGCGGATGCCGGGCGCGTGGGCATCGTCATGGGCTGGGCGCGCGGCACGCTCACGGTGGCGACCGGGGTCGTCCTGACGCTCATCATCGCCCGGGTGGCCTTCGGCCGGTCGCTCATCGAGGCGCTGAACGTCACCGGGCAGACCGAGCCGTTCTCCAGCGAGGTCGCGGGCTTCACGGCCGCAGTCCTCCCCGGGATGCTCGTGGGCTGGTGCCTCGGGTTCGCCGCAGCCGCCACCGCCGTGCGGACCACGTGGCTGGGGGCCCGCGTGGCCGGCATCCTCGCCGGTGCGGTCGGTGTCGCCGCCGGAACCGCGCTCCTCCTGCTCAGCCGATGACGGTGATCTGCGGCCCGTAGAGCGCCATCGCGTCGAGCGCCCTCTGGTGGTTCTGCGGGCTGGACCCCGCGCACCCGGATCCCGCGATGCGGATCGTCGCCCCGGCATCCGCTGCCGGTAGCGCGGTCGAGAGCACGCAGCAGTCCGTCGACACCCCCGCCAGGGTCAGGTGTGCGTCGTCGCCGACGAGGTCGCGCAGCACCGGCCACTTGCCGAACGTCCCCGCCGTGACGACGTGGTCGGCGCCGCCGGCCAGCTCGGGCACCACGGCGTACAGGGGGTCCTCGTCGGGCACGAGCGCGAAGGGCCACTCCTCGTAGTACGGCCCCCACGAGCCGCCGAGGCCCGGGTCGGCGACGAACCGCGTGACGATCGTGCGCGACGGGCCGTATGCCGTGGCGAGCCGCGCGATGTGGCCGACCGCCCCGGCCCACATCGCCGACCCCCACGGCGAGGTCTGCGGGTCGGCGAACACGACCTGCGGGTCGATGACGACGAGCCAGCCGCCGTCGGTGTTCACCGGTCGCGACCGTATGACGCGAAGCCGCGGTCCATCTCCTGGCTGCGGACCTTCGCTCGGCGGGCGACGAACGTCACGAGGAAGCCGAGGACCAGGGCGAGCAGCACCCCGAGGTTCGCGTAGGGCCACGCTCCCTGCCAGTACCCACCGGCCGGGTCGTCGACGTAGGTGCCGAGCCCGAGTGGCTCCAGGAGGTAGCCCTGCCAGTTGTTCCACGCGGCATCGGCGGCGAAGTTGTTGACGACCAGACCCCAGCCGAGCACCGACGCGACCAGCATCGTGCCGATCGACACCCAGTCCCACGCGCCGTACCGGCCGCCCACGTCGAACAGGTCGTCGTCGTCGTAGTCGCGCTTGCGCAGGGCGATGTCGGCGATCATGATCCCCGCCCACGCCGCCAGCGGCACACCGAGGGTGATGAGGAAGCTCTGGAACGGCCCGAGGAAGTCCTGCGCGACGAAGACGACGAAGAACGTGCCGAGGGTGAGGATGATGCCGTCGATCAGCGCCGCGGCCGGCCGCGGGATCCGCACCCCGAGCGAGAGCAGCGTCAGGCCCGAGGAGTAGATGCCGAGCACTGCGCCGGAGATCAGCGACATGATCACCGCGATGAGGAACGGGACGAGGAACCACGTCGGCAGGATCGTGGCCAGGGTGCCGATCGGGTCACTCGGGATGCCGGCCAGCACCTCCTCGTTGGACGCCGAGAGCATCAGCCCGAAGGTCACGAGCAGCACCGGGGCCAGGGCGCCGCCGAGGGTGTTCCAGAAGACGATCGCCGCGCCCGAGGCCGACCGGTGCTGGTAGCGCGACCAGTCGGCGGAGATGTTGATCCAGCCCAGGCCGAAGCCGGTCATGAGCATGACGAACGCCCCGACGACGGACTGGGTCGGCCCGGAGGGGAGCGCGGTGACGGCCGCCCAGTCGATCTCCCCGGACGCGATGATGACGAACAGGATGGTCACGGCACCGGTGACCCAGGTGAGCACCGACTGCATTCGCATGATGATGTGGTACCCGGCGACCGAGGCGAGCACGATGATGGCCGCGACGACGACGGCCGCCACGATCTGCGTGCCGGTGCCGCCGCCCCAGCCGAGCTGCTCGAAGACCGTTGCCGTGGCGAGCACGGCCATGATCGCCAGGAACGTCTCCCAGCCGATCGACACCAGCCAGGAGATGACTCCGGGCACCTTCTGCCCGGTCACCCCGAAGGCGGCCCGCGACAGGATCATCGTCGGGGCGGACCCGCGCTTCCCCGCGATCGCGACGATCCCGCAGAGGACGAACGAGATGACGATGCCGAGCACCGTGACGAGGGCGGCCTGTGCGAACGAGATGCCGAACCCGAGGACGAACGCCGCGTAGGAGATGCCGAACACCGAGACGTTGGCGGCGAACCACGGCCAGAACAGGTCGCGCGGCCTGGCCGTGCGTTCCGCCTCGTCGATGATCTCGATGCCGGTGGTCTCGATGCCGAGCCGCTGCGTCGCGGCGACCGTGGTCTCAGTCATGAGGCGAGCATAGGCCTGCTGGCACGCCGATCAGCGGCCCGCACACCCACCACGGGTGAGGGGTCGACGACGGCCCGCGCCGACAGCGCGGGTCGCACGAGAGGCCGGGGTCAGGGCGGCGTCAACGCCGACCCGGGGACCACGACCCGTAGTCGTCTTCGTCTTCCTCGCGGTCGTCGGTCGTCCTGCGACCGCCGCCCGTCTGGGAGGCACCGTGAAGTTCGCGCTCAAGCGCGGAGAGGTCGGTATCGGGGCTGAAGTACTTCAGCTCGCGAGCGACCTTCGTCTGCTTGGCTTTGGCTCGGCCGCGCCCCATGGCGTGACCCCCTCGTGCGTATGCCGGGGCGGCAACACGAATGGGACGGCCCCGAGCTACAGGGTCATCCCACGTCGCGGAGCGGTCCCGGGAATCGTGTGTGTGTCGTGGCGCCCACGGTACATCAGTGGAGCGGTTCCGGTGACGCCGTCCCGGACAACGGCATCAGGTGTCGCGATGTTCCCTCCCGGGCAGCCAGGGTCGGGGGCCGCCCGCCGCGATCCGGCGTTCCGCGAGCCGGTCGGCGGCCACGGCCGGGGTGACGTCGTCGGCATCCGCGCTGCGCAGCACCTCGAGGGTGTTCTCGAAGATCGTCGCGGTGCGAGTGCGCGCCCGGTCCATGTCGAAGCCGTGCAGCTCGTCGCTGACCTGGATGACGCCGCCGGCGTTGACGAGGAAGTCGGGGGCATAGGTGATCCCGCGTTCCCGCAGGCGCTCGGCCGTGCCCCCGGTGCCCTCGGTGATGAGCTGGTTGTTGGCCCCGCCGCACACGATCCGGGCCCGCAGCACGTCCACCGTGACCTCGTCCAGGGCCCCGCCGAGGGCGTTGGGGCTGAAGACGTCCAGCTCTTCACGCACGAGGTCGTCGACGTCACCCACGGCGCGCACGGCCGGATGCCGCGAGACCAGGGCGCGCACGGCATCCGCGTCGACGTCGGTCACGATGACCTCCGCGCCGTCGTCGAGCAGCTGTTCGGTGAGGCGCCGCCCGACCTTGCCGACCCCGGCGACGCCGACCCGGCGGCCGGCCAGCGTGGGCTCACCCCACACGTGCTGGGCGGCGGCGCGCATGCCCTGGAAGACCCCGTAGGCCGTGAGCACGGACGAGTCGCCGGCCCCGCCGTGCTCGGGCGAGCGCCCGGTGGCCCACCGCGTCTCCTCGCCGACGACGTCCATGTCGGCGACGTAGGTGCCGACGTCGCAGGCCGTGACGTAGCGCCCGCCGAGGGACTCCACGAACCGTCCGTAGGCGCGCAGCAGCGGGGGTGTCTTGTCGCGGTGCGGGTCGCCGAGGATGACCGCCTTGCCGCCCCCGTGGTCGAGCCCCGCGACGGCGTTCTTGCTCGTCATGGCGCGGGAGAGGCGCAGCACGTCGGCCAGGGCCTGGTCCATCGACGCGTAGGGGTGGAAGCGGGTGCCTCCGAGCCCCGGCCCGAGGGCGGTGTCGTGCAGCGCGATGATCGCGCGCAGCCCGGTGTCGGAGTCGCGGCAGAAGACCACCTGCTCGTGCCCGGTGAGGTCGATGAGGTCGGTGGCCATGGTCGCTCCTGCGGGGGCTCGGGTCGGCTGTCACCACGCTATCCCTGTCCATCCTTTCGGCGGTGACCCGGGGCTGGGGCAGGATGGGCCGCATGAGCGAGCCACGCGGTCTCCGGGTCGGGTACAAGGCGTCGGCGGAGCAGTTCGCGCCCGGTGAGCTCGCGGGTTACGCGGTGCGCGCCGAGCAGCTGGGGCTGGACTCCGTGACGATCTCCGACCACTTCCAGCCGTGGCGCCTGCAGGGTGGGCACGCCCCGAGCTCGCTGGCGTGGATGCCGTGGGTCCTGGCCCGCACCGAGCGCGTCCTCGTCGGCACCTCCGTCATGACCCCGACCTTCCGCTACAACCCGGCCGTCGTGGCGCAGACCTTCGCGACGATGGCGTGCCTGGCGCCGGGGCGCGTCATGCTCGGCGTCGGCACCGGGGAGGCCCTCAACGAGGTGGCCGTCGGCTCCGTCGGCGACGGGCAGTGGCCCGAGTTCAAGGAGCGATTCGGCCGGCTGCGCGAGTCGGTGCGGCTCATGCGCGAGCTGTGGACCCGGGACCGGGTCACCTTCGAGGGTGAGTACTACCGCACGCAGGATGCCGCGATCTACGACCGTCCGGACGTCCCGGTCCCGGTGTACGTCGCCGCGGGCGGCCCGATGGTCGCCCGGTATGCCGGGCGCGTCGCAGACGGCTTCATCTGCACCTCGGGCAAGGGCCGCGAGCTCTACGCCGACCAGCTCGTGCCGGCCGTCGACGAGGGGCTGGCCAAGGCGGGGCGCGACCTCGGCGACATCGACCGGATGATCGAGATCAAGGTGTCGTGGGACCCCGACCCCGAGCAGGCCCTGGCGAACACCCGGTTCTGGGCGCCGTTGTCGCTCAGCGCGGAGCAGAAGCACTCGATCCACAGCCCCGCCGAGATGGAGGCCGCCGCCGACGAGCTGCCGATCGAGCAGGTCGCCAGGCGGTGGGTCGTCGCGTCCCGCCCGGAGGAGGTCGTGGAGGCGCTGCGGGTCTACACCGACCTCGGGTTCGACCACCTGGTCGTCCACGGGCCCGGCCACGACCAGGAGCGCTTCCTCACGACCTTCACCGAGCAGGTGCTGCCCGGGCTGCGCGAGCTCGTCCCTGCCGCCCGGTGAGTGACCCCAGGCCGGTGAGTGACCACGTCCCCGCGCGGGTGCCTGCAGCCCCGGCGGTCCTGCGCCTGCGAGGTCGTTCGTTCGACGCCTCGCGGCCCGCGGTCATGGCGATCGTCAACCGCACCCCGGACTCCTTCTGGTCCGGAAACCGGCATGCCGACCTCGACTCCGCCCTGGCCGCACTCGACGAGGCCGTCGCGCGCGGTGCCGACATCGTCGACGTCGGAGGGGTGCGTGCGGGCCAGGAAGGGCCCGATGTCACGGCCCGCGAGGAGGTGGAGCGGGTGGTGCCGTTCCTCGCGCAGGCGCGCGACCGGCATCCGGACCTCGTCCTCAGCCTCGACACGTGGCGTGCCGAGGTGGCGCGGGTGGCTGCCGAGGAGGCCGGGATCGACCTCGTCAACGACACGTGGGCCGGGCACGACCGCGACCTCGTGCACGTCGCGGCGCAGGTGGGCGCCGGGTACGTGGTCTCGCACACGGGCGGTCTGCCGCCGCGCACCGACCCGGTGGGCGTGACCTACCCACCGGAGCCGCTCGGGGTGGTCGACGACGCGCTGCACACGCTGCTCGACGGCGCCCGGCGGGCGGTGGGTGCCGGGGTGCCGGGCGAGCGCGTGCTCGTCGACCCCACGCTCGACTTCGGCAAGACGACCGCGCACTCGCTGACACTGCTCCGGCACACGGAGGCCATCGTGGCTCTGGGATTCCCGGTGCTGCAGGCGGTCTCCCGCAAGGACTTCGTCGGCGAGGCCCTCGACCTCCCGGCCGACGACCGGCTCGAGGGCACCCTCGCGGCGACCGCGGTGGCGGCCTGGCTCGGTGCGACGGTCTTCCGTGCGCACGACGTGCGGGCCACCCGGCGGGTCGTCGACATGGTGGCGTCGATCCGCGGTGAGCGACCGGCCGCCGTCAACGTGCGCGGCGTGCCGAGGTGACCGGTGCGGCGGGGGAGGGGCGGGTGAGCCAGGCGCGCGGGCCGCTCCACGGCATCCGGGTCGTCGAGCTCGGGGGCATCGGGCCGACTCCCTTCGCCGGGCTGATGCTGGCCGAGCTGGGCGCCGAGGTCGTGCGCGTCGACCGGCCGGGGGAGGACAATCCGCTGGCGCTGGCCGGAGGGCTGCGGCGCTCGCGGCCGAGCATCGCGGTCGACCTCAAGTCGGCGCAGGGGCGTGCCGTCGTGCAGCGGCTGGTCGACGGGGCCGACGTGCTCGTCGAGGGTTACCGGCCAGGGGTCGCGGAGCGGTTGGGCCTGGGGCCCGACGAGTGCCTGGCCCGCAACCCCCGGCTCGTGCACGCGCGCATGACCGGCTGGGG
>DATIAB010000225.1:0-9093 GCA_035458265.1 Ornithinibacter sp.
CGTCAGGGTGCCGTCAGGGCGTCATCAGGGCGCCGTCACGGCAGGTCGAGCTCGGGGGCTCCCGGCCAGGTCTCGGGCTCCGCGCCGAGCGTGAGACGCCCCACCGCCGACCAGGTCGCCTCGGTGAGCGCCCACGCGCGCACGGACCCGGTGGACTGCGCGACGAGTGCGAGGAGCTGCTCGACGCTCGCGGCCTCGAGGTCCGCGGCAGCGCGCTCGAGCTGAGCCGGCCGCAGCAGCGAGCCGTCGAGGTCGTAGGCGGCCTGGGCCGTGACGGGGTCGCCGCCCGCGTCGCGCACCATGAGCTGCAGCTCGTCGCGTCTGGCCCGGTGGCGGCGGTAGCCGGCCGTCAACGTCTCGTAGAGCGTCGGGGAGGCGGCCTGCGACGTCCGCGCACCGAGGACGCCGTAGGTGTAGAGCGCCGCGTGCTCGTCGGCAAGGGTCGCCTGCAGCGCGTCGAGGACGGTCATGGAGCGTCCCCGCCGGTGGTCTGGTCGGCGAGCGCGGCTCCGTGCTGCGCGGTGGACGCCGCCATGCTGGCCAGCACCCGGGCGAGGTCGCCGCTGGCCGCCGCGACGCACCCGCGACGCACTTCGCCCAGCAGCCGCTGCTCCGATCGTCGTACGGCTGCCAGCGCCCGCTCCCGCCGGGCGGGGATCCGGGCGGGCGCCGGGGTAGGCACGTCCGCGTCGGCGACCGCACCCGCGAGCACCTCCAGGTGGGCGGCGTGCGCGCTGGCCACCGGCTCCAGGAGCGGCGTCAGGTCGGGGACCGCGAGGGTCGCGGCCTCCAGCACCGACCGGGCGCGCACGAGCGCCGCGACGACGGCGATCACGAGCTCGGAGTCCTCGGGCGGGGGCGGCACCCGGTCGCCGGACGGGGCGTCGCGCGACGGCGGATCGATGTCGCAGCCGGCGATCACCAGGGGTGCGACGAGCGCCATGCCCACCGTCGTACGGCGGGTCACGAGGCGTCCGGGCACCCGAGAACCCTAGCCGCCCGCAGCCGGTCCGGACCGGGCCACCGCCGTTGTCGCAGCGCGGGTGAGGACGGCTATCGTGGTCCTCGGACACCTACACAAGGAGGTCGCAACCCGATGAACACCCCGCACCAGGACGCCACCCGGGACCGCATCGAGGCGGAGCTGGTCGACCCCTTGCGAGCGATGGCGCTCGACGTCGAAGCCGTCGAGGTCACCCCGGCCGGCAAGCGGCGGGTGCTGCGCGTGGCCGTCGACAAGGACGGCGGGGTCACCCTGGACGACGTCGCCGACGCGACCCGCGAGGTCTCGCGCGTGCTCGACGAGTCGGACGTCATGGGCGAGATGCCCTACACGCTGGAGGTCACCTCCCGCGGGGTCGACCGCCCCCTCACGCTGCCGCGCCACTGGCGTCGCAACGAGGACCGCCTCGTCAAGGCCACGCTCACCGACGGCTCGAGCCTGACCGGACGCATCGTCGCGTCGTCGGAGGAGTCGGTGACCCTCGACGTGTCCGGCGAGCGGCGCGAGGTCGCCTACGCCGATGTCGCCAAGGCGCTCGTGCAGATCGAGTTCAACCGCAAGAGCGAGAAGCCCCAGGAGAAGGACGACTGATGG
The DNA here is from genome assembly GCA_035458265.1 of Ornithinibacter sp. GTDB lineage: Bacteria > Actinomycetota > Actinomycetes > Actinomycetales > Dermatophilaceae > Fodinibacter. The sequence goes on from DATIAB010000225.1 coordinate 1,598, forward strand.
ACATCGACCTGAGCATCCTGCGGATGCTGGAGCGGGAGAAGGAGATCTCCTTCGAGGTGCTGGCCGAGGCCATCGAGCAGGCCCTGCTCACCGCCTACCAGCGCGCCACCGAGTCCTCGCACCCCGCCCGCGTCGAGCTCGACCGCAAGACCGGGCACGTCACCGTGTGGGCGCGCGAGATCGACGAGGACGGCACGGCCGGCCCCGAGTACGACGACACGCCCCAGGGCTTCGGCCGGATCGCCGCGACGACCGCCAAGCAGGTCATGCTGCAGCGGCTCCGCGACGCCGAGGACGAGATCAAGTTCGGTGAGTTCTCCGGCAAGGAGGGCGACATCATCTCGGGGATCATCCAGCAGGGGCGCAACCCCGACGACGTGATGGTCGACCTCGGCAAGGTCGAGGCGATCCTGCCGGTCGGCGAGCGCGTGCCGGGGGAGAAGTACGTCCACGGCGAGCGCATCAAGTGCCTGGTCACGTCGGTCCGCAAGGGCATGCGCGGTCCCCAGATCACCCTGTCCCGCTCCCACCCGACCCTCGTCAAGAAGCTGTTCGCGCTCGAGGTGCCCGAGATCGCCGACGGCACCGTCGAGGTCGCCGCCATCGCCCGCGAGGCCGGCCACCGCACCAAGATCGCGGTGCACTCGACCGTTCCCGGCGTCAACGCCAAGGGTGCGTGCATCGGCCCGATGGGCCAGCGGGTGCGCAACGTGATGAGCGAGCTGCACGGCGAGAAGATCGACATCGTCGACTGGGCCGAGGACCCGGCCGAGCTCGTGGCCCACGCCCTCTCCCCGGCGCGGGTCACGGCCGTGGAGATCGTCGACCTGGCCGCACGCTCGTGCCGCGTCGTCGTACCCGACTTCCAGCTGTCTCTCGCGATCGGCAAGGAGGGGCAGAACGCCCGCCTCGCCGCCCGCCTCACCGGCTGGCGCATCGACATCCGCTCCGACGAGGCTCCCGCCCCCGACGAGGGCTGAGCCGAGCGCCCAGTTCGTAAACCACTGGCCACACCGGCTAGAGTGGAGGTCAGTGGCCACCACGTCTGACACCCCTGCGCCCGGACCCGTCCGGACCTGTGTGGGTTGTCGGGCGAAGGCCGCTGCGAGCGAGCTGCTGCGCGTGGTCGCAGGCTCGGACGCCGAGGGCAGACCCGCCCTGGTGCCCGATCCGGACCGCCGGGCACCCGGCCGCGGGGCGCACGTCCACCCCACGCCCGAGTGTTGGCAGCTCGCGGTGCGACGCCGAGCGTTTCCCCGGGCCCTCCGCTCGGGCGAGGGGCTCAGCACGGCGCCGGTGGCCGACCACCTCGATCGCCTCGCCGAGTTCCACCAGTCCGATTCACAGCAGCACCGACCAGAAACTGGAGCACGCAGCTCATGAGCACTCGATGAGTAACTCGCGATGAGTTTGCACACCCACTAGCTGTTCCGTTTCCCCTCTCCTTCTGGGGTCACGGGCCAGAAGGAGCGAAAAACAACCGTGGCAAAGACCCGAGTCCACGAACTCGCCAAGGAGTTCGGAGTCGAGAGCAAGTTCGTTCTCGAGAAGCTCAAGGAGATGGGGGAGTTCGTCAAGTCGGCATCGTCGACTGTCGAGCCGCCCGTCGAGATGCGCTTCAAGAAGCAGTACGGCGACGAGCTGAAGGCCGCAGCGGCCTCCGCCCCCGCTGAGACCGCTGCGCCGGCCGAGAAGCCGGCCGCCAAGAAGGCCGCGCCCAAGCCCGGCCCCAAGCCCGCACCGGCACCCGCCACCGAGGCCCCTGAAGCGCCGGAGGCCCCCGCGGCCGCCGCCGAGGCCCCGGCCGAGGCACCCGCCGCCGAGACCGCGGCACCCGCTGCCGAGCCGGCAGCACCCGCTGCCAGGCCCGGCCCGAAGCCCGGCCCGAAGGCACCTGCCGCCGAGCCCAAGGCTCCGCCGGCCGAGCCCGAGGCACCTGCTGCCCCGGCCGCGAAGGCCCCGAGCCCGGCACCTCGCCCCGTCGGCCGCCCCGGCGCACCGCGTCCGGGCAACAACCCGTTCGCCCCCAGCCAGGGCATGGGCCAGCGCCCCGCCCCGCGCACCTCGAGCGGCGACGACAACCGCCCGCCGCGTCCGCCGGCCGGCGGCAGCGAGGGACGTCCCGGCATGCCGCGTCCCAACCCGGCGATGATGCCCAAGTCCCCGGCCGCGTTCGGCAACGGTCCGGGCGGACGTCCGGCCCGTGGTGGCCCCGGGGGTGGCCCCGGTCGCCCGGGTGCCCCCGCTCGTGGCGGTGCCCCGGGTCGTCCCGGTGCCGGTGGCCCCGGTGGCGCTCCCGGTCGTCCCGGCGGCTTCGGCCCGTCCGGTGGCGGTCGTCCCGGTGGCGGTCGTCCCGGCCAGCGTGGCCAGACCCAGGGTGCCTTCGGTCGCCCCGGTGGTCCGTCGCGTCGCGGTCGCAAGTCGAAGCGGGCACGTCGCCAGGAGTTCGAGGCCATGGACGCCCCGACCCTGGGTGGCGTGCGCGTCCGCAAGGGCAACGGCGAGACCGTCCGGCTCCCGCGCGGTGCATCGCTGACCGACTTCGCCGAGAAGATCAACGTCGACGCGGCCGCCCTGGTCCAGATGCTGTTCTCGCTCGGCGAGATGGTCACCTCGACCCAGTCGGTCGGCGACGAGACGTTCGAGCTGCTCGCCGAGGAGCTCAACTACGTCGTCCAGATCGTCTCCCCGGAGGACGAGGACCGCGAGCTGCTCGAGACGTTCGACCTCGAGTTCGGCGCCGACGAGGGCGACGAGGCCGACCTGGTCGTCCGTCCGCCGGTCGTCACGGTCATGGGTCACGTCGACCACGGAAAGACCAAGCTCCTCGACGCGCTGCGTGACGCCAACGTGGTCGACAAGGAGGCCGGCGGCATCACCCAGCACATCGGTGCCTACCAGGTCCACACCGAGGTCGAGGGCGAGGACCGTCGGATCACCCTGATCGACACCCCCGGTCACGAGGCGTTCACCGCCATGCGTGCCCGTGGTGCCCAGGCCACCGACATCGCGATCCTCGTGGTCGCGGCCGACGACGGCGTGATGCCGCAGACGGTCGAGGCGCTCAACCACGCCAAGGCCGCCGAGGTGCCGATCGTGGTCGCGGTCAACAAGATCGACAAGCCGGAGGCCGACTCGACCAAGGTGCGCGGCCAGCTCACCGAGTACGGCCTGATCCCCGAGGAGTACGGCGGCGACGCGATGTTCGTCGACGTCTCGGCCAAGGCCGGGCTCAACCTCGACAAGCTGCTCGAGGCCGTCGTCCTCACCGCCGACGCCTCGCTCGACCTGCGGGCCAACCCCGACCAGGACGCCCAGGGCCTCGTGGTCGAGGCGCACCTCGACCGCGGTCGCGGTCCGGTCGCCACGGTCCTGGTCCAGCGCGGAACCCTCCGCGTGGGCGACTCGATCGTCGCCGGTCCGGCCCACGGCCGCGTCCGCGCGATGCTCGACGAGCACGGCAACGAGATCACCGAGGCCGACCCGTCGCGTCCGGCGATGGTGCTGGGTCTCTCGGCGGTGCCGGGTGCGGGCCAGAACTTCATCGTGGTCGAGGACGACCGCATGGCCCGTCAGATCGCCGAGAAGCGCGAGGCACGTGAGCGGGCGGCCATGCAGGCCAAGCGTCGCGTGCGCCGCAGCCTCGAGGACTTCATGGCCTCCATGGAGAAGGGCGAGAGCCAGGAGCTCAACCTCATCCTCAAGGGCGACGTGTCCGGTTCGGTCGAGGCGCTCGAGGACGCGCTCTCGCAGATCGACGTGGGCGAGGAGGTCTCCCTCCGCGTGATCGACCGCGGTGTCGGTGCCATCACCGAGACCAACGTCGACCTCGCCGCCGCCTCCGACGCCATCATCATCGGCTTCAACGTCCGCCCGCAGGGCAAGGCGAGCCAGATGGCCGACAAGGAAGGTGTCGAGATCCGCTACTACTCGGTCATCTACCAGGCGATCGAGGAGATCGAGGCAGCGCTCAAGGGCATGCTCAAGCCCATCTACGAGGAGTCGACCCTGGGCCAGGCGGAGATCCGCGAGATCTTCCGCTCGTCCAAGGCCGGCAACATCGCGGGCTGCATGGTCACGTCGGGTCTCATCCGCCGCAACGCCAAGGTGCGGGTCCTGCGCGACGGAGCGGTGGTGGCCGACAACCTCGACCTCGCCTCGCTGCGACGCGAGAAGGACGACGCGTCCGAGGTCCGCGAGGGCTTCGAGTGCGGTCTGGTGCTCCGTAACTTCCAGGACATCAAGATCGGCGACATCGTCGAGGCGTTCGAGATGCGCGAGATCGCGCGCAGCTGATCACCGAGCGGGCACTTGCTGCCCGTCCGCGTCACCGACCGGGCACTTCGTTCTCCTTGCCGGGAACGAGGTGCCCGGTCACCGTCTGTGACGGGCATGAAGCGCCCGGTCACGAGTAGGAGAGACTAGGTTCATGACCAACCCCCGTGTGCGCAAGATCGCCGACCGGATCCAGGTGATCGTCGCCGAGATGCTCGAGCGCAGGATCAAGGACCCCCGCCTCGGCTTCGTCACCGTCACCGACGTCCGCGTGACCGGCGACTCCCAGCAGGCGTCGATCTTCTACACGGTGCTCGGCACCGAGGACGAGCTGGCCAGCACGGCCGCCGCCCTCGAGTCGGCCAAGGGCGTGATCCGCTCCGAGGTCGCCAAGCAGCTCGGCATGCGCATCGTGCCGTCGCTGACGTTCATCCCCGACGCGCTTCCCGAGAGCGCCCGCGCGCTCGACGAGGTGCTCGAGCGTGCCCGGCAGCAGGACGAGGAGGTCGCGGCCCGTCGCGTCGAGGCCTACGCCGGCGAGGCCGACCCCTACAAGAAGCCGCGCGTGGTCGAGGACGACCTGGACGAGACCGACGACGAGGACGACCTCGACAGCAGGGACGACCGCGCCTGATGGTCGATCCCGGACTCGTCGTCGTCGACAAGGCCCAGGGCATGACCTCGCACGACGTGGTGGCCCGGGTCCGCCGGCTCGCCGGCACCCGCAAGGTGGGCCACGCCGGCACGCTCGACCCGATGGCCACTGGCGTGCTGGTGCTCGGCGTCGACCGCGCCACCCGGCTGCTCGGCCACCTCATGCTCACCGAGAAGGCGTACGACGCCACGATCCGGCTCGGCGTCTCGACGACGACCGACGACGCGGAGGGCGAGGTCACCACGGCCCACGCGGTCGACGGCGTGCGGCAGGACGTCGTACGCGATGAGCTCGCGCGCTTCGTCGGCGACATCGAGCAGGTGCCCACCGCTGTCTCCGCCATCAAGGTCGACGGCAAGCGGGCCTACGCGCGGGTGCGCGACGGCGAGCAGTTCGAGCTGAAGGCCCGCCCGGTGACGATCCACGAGCTGGTGGTGCACGAGGTGGCCCTGCCCGACGTGCGCATCTCGGTGCGGTGCTCGTCGGGCACCTACATCCGCGCGATCGCCCGCGACCTCGGAGCGGCGCTCGGGGTGGGCGGGCACCTGACCGCGCTGCGGCGTACGGCCGTCGGGCCCTTCGACCTCACCGTCGCCCGCACGCTCGACCAGCTGGCCGACGACTTCTCCGTCCTGCCGATCGCCGATGCCGCCCGGGCGAGCTTCGCCTCGGTCGACCTCGACGACGAGCAGGCGGCGCACGTGCGGTTCGGGCGCGGCCTCGACCTCGACCTCCCCGGCGATGGTCCGCACGCGGTCTTCGCACCAGGCGGCGAGTTCCTCGCGCTCTACGAGCAGCGCGGGGAGCGGGCCCGGCCGGTCGCGGTCTTCGTCTGACGGCAGCGTCCACGGGACGGATCGCGCCCAGATTGGCCAAGGCTTGGACACTGCACCCCTGGGGGTGGGAGGTGGTCTTGACCACCTCGAATTCGTGGTGGTGCCGGGCGCGGCCCGGGAGCACCCTGTCCCCAACGGGGCCGGGGGTCGCAGGGTGCGATCGAGCGCCCGAGGAGGTAAGCATGTCCGTCCAACGCATTGCCGCGCTCGGCATCAGCGTCATGGTGCTGGCCGCTGGAACGCTCACAGGGGGAACGGCTGGCGCTGCCGGCCCGGCTGCTGCACGGGAGACAGCAGCCGGCACGGTGTCGGTCAGCATCACTGCCGCGCACAACGTCACGATGCCGGCCACGCTCCAGCCGGGTGTCAACGAGTTCCGGGTGACGACCGAGGCCAAGAGCTCCGGCTTCCAGCTGGTCCAGCTCGCCGCGGGCTACACCCTGGACGAGGCGATCGCCGACATCGATGGCTTCGACAAGGGCAAGCTCAAGCCGCTCAAGAGGTTCGAGGCCAACACCACCCTGCTGGGTGGCGTCAACGTACGGCCTGGGACGGTCGGCAAGCTCGCCGTCGACCTGCCGGTGGGCAGCTACTACGCCGCCGACATCGAGAGGAACCGACCGTCCGCGTTCACTGCCTTCACAGTGGCCGGCGCCGACACGGGCGCTTCCATGCCTGCGGGCTCGACGATCAAGGCGGTCAAGAGCACGAGCTGGGCGAAGGGACCGAAGAGCATCGCCCGCCGCGGCATGCTGACCTTCAAGAACCGCACCGACCAGAACCACTTCGTGGCACTGGTGAAGCTCAGGAAGGGCAAGACGGCCAAGGACTTCGCGGCCTGGATCGACGCCGCGATGGAGGGCGAGGAGGGCCCGCCGCCGGTGGACTTCCGCGTCGCGTTCGACAGCGGGCTCGTGTCACCCGGCCAGACGGTGGCGACGAACTTCAAGCTGCCCAAGGGCGACTACATCCTCGCCTGCTTCTGGCCGGACGCCTCGATGGGCGGCATGCCCCACGCATTCATGGGCATGTACCGCGGCATCAAGCTCACCTAGCACCAAGCGGGCCCGGCGGCGCGGGGCGCGAGCCCCGCGTCGCTAGGCTGCGCAGGTGCAGATCTGGCGAGACGTCGACGACGTGCCGGCCGACCTCGGCCGCACCGTGGTCAGCATCGGCAACTTCGACGGCGTGCACCTCGGTCACGCCCACGTGCTGCGTGAGGCCCGTACGAGCGCCGAGCGCCTGGGCATCGACACGGTGGTGGCGGTGACGTTCGACCCCCACCCGATGGCGGTGCTGCGTCCGGAGCACGCCCCGCCCACGCTGACCTCGATCCACACCCGAGCGCGGCTCCTGGAGGACGCCGGTGTCGACGCGATCCTGGTGGTCGCCTTCGACCGTGAGATCGCGTCGTGGTCGCCGCAGGAGTTCATCGACCGGATCCTCGTCGACACGCTCCACGCCGGTGCGGTCGTCGTCGGCTCCAACTTCCGCTTCGGCAACAAGGCGGCCGGCGAGGTCGCCACGCTGGTCGAGGCCGGGGCGTCGCGCGACTTCGAGACCGTCGGGGTGGCGCTCGACGGCGGCCCGCAGGTGTGGAGCTCGACCTACGTCCGCCAGTGCCTGGCCACCGGTGACGTCGCCGGTGCGGCGGAGGCGCTGGGGCGCCCGTTCACCGTCCGCGGCACCGTGGTCGAGGGCGACAAGCGCGGCCGCGAGATGGGCTACCC
>DATIAB010000226.1:0-4113 GCA_035458265.1 Ornithinibacter sp.
CGCGGCGAGGTAGGACGCGTGGTTGCGGGCGGTCTCGCCGACCGAGTCGCCCCCGAACTTCTCCAGGCACGCCTCGGCGAGCACGAGGGCGACCATCGCCTCGGCGACCACGCCGGCAGCGGGCACGGCACACACGTCGGACCGCTGGTGGATCGCCCTGGCGGGTTCGTCGGTGGCGACGTCGACCGTCTCCAGCGCACGCGGCACCGTCGAGATCGGCTTCATCGCGGCGCGCACGCGCAGCAGCCCACCGACCGACATGCCGCCCTCGGTGCCCCCGGCGCGACCGGTGCGGCGCCGGATGACCCCGTCGGGACCCCGCTCCATCTCGTCGTGGGCGACCGAGCCCCGGCGGGTGGCGGTGCGAAAACCGTCGCCGACCTCGACACCCTTGATCGCCTGGATGCCCATGAGCGCACCCGCGAGGCGGGCATCGAGGCGGCGGTCCCAGTGGACGTGCGACCCGAGCCCGGGCGGCAGGCCGGTGACGACGACCTCGACGACTCCGCCGAGCGTGTCACCGTCCTTGTGGGCCGCGTCGACCTCGGCGACCATCGCCGCGGACCCGACCGGGTCGAAGGCGCGAACCGGGTCGGAGTCGAGTGCCGCGACGTCGTCAGCGGTGGGAAGCGGGGCGTCCTCGGCCACCGACGCCGTACCGATCGCCACCGTGTGGGACACGAGCCGGATGCCGTAGGCCTGGTCCAGGAACCGCGCCGCCACCTCACCCAGCGCCACCCGGGCCGCGGTCTCGCGGGCCGAGGCGCGCTCCAGAACCGGCCGCGCGTCGTCGAACGCGTACTTCTGCATTCCGACGAGGTCGGCGTGGCCCGGACGCGGGCGCGTGAGGGGCCGGTTGCGAGCGATCTCCCTCTCGGCGTTCACGTCGTCCGCGGCCGCCAGGTCGTCAGCAGCAACCGGGTCGGGGCTCATCACGGTCTGCCACTTGGGCCACTCGCTGTTGCCCACCCGGATCGCGATCGGCGACCCCAGCGTCAGCCCGTGCCGCACCCCGCCGAGGAACTCGACGTCGTCGCGCTCGAAGGACATCCGGGCGCCGCGTCCGTGACCGAGCCGACGACGGGCCAGCGCCCTGGCCAGGTCGTCGCTGGACACCTCGACCCCGGCGGGCAGCCCGTCGATCGTCGCGACGAGGGCGGGCCCGTGCGACTCCCCGGCGGTCAACCAGCGCAGCATGGCCCGAATCCTGTCACGCGCCGATCAGCCGCCCGACAGCCAGGTCAGGATCCGGGACGTGGAGGCGATCCCCACCCACGCCCCGAGGCACATCGCCGGGCCGTAGGCGATGGACGACTTCATCCCGGCGCGGCCCGAGAGCAGCAGCCCCACCGCGGCGACGCCGCCGATGAGGAAGCCCGCTCCCAGTCCGACGACCAGCTGCGCCGCCCCCAGCCACCCGAGCAGCGCCCCGATGAGCGGTGCGAGCCGCACGTCTCCCCCGCCGACTCCCCCACCTGGCAGCACGGCCAGCAGGAGGTAGATCGCCCCCATGACGACGAAACCGATGGCCGCGCCCGCCCAGCGCTGGTCCCCCGACGCGAGGGTCGCGACCGCGAGCAGGGCGACCAGGGCCCAGCCGGTCGGGACGACGAGCCCGATGGGCAGGCGGTGCACGTCGAGGTCGATCCAGATGAGCCCGACCGTGAGCCAGGCGAAGAGCAGGTAGGCCGGGAGCGCCGCCCACGCCGCGAGGTCACCGATCGCCCACGCAGCCACCGCCGACAGCCCCCCGCACAGCAGTCCTGGCCACCAGTTCCGGCCCGGCGGGTGGTCGGCCTCGTCCTCGGGGATCCGGTAGCCGCCGGTGGCCAGCCGCTCCCCCGTCAGATGACCCACGACACCCATGACGAGGGCAACACCAGCGACCACCCACCAGGGCGTCATCGCACCGCCAGGGCCGCCCGACCGGCGGCGGCCATCGCCTCCACCGGCGCCTCGTGTCCGGTGAACAGCCGGAACTGCTCGGCTGCCTGGTGCACGAGCATGTCGAGCCCCGACACGACGGTCATGCCGGCAGCGCCGGCGGCACGCGCCGGCAGCGTGGGCCACCCGGCGTACACGACGTCGAGCAGGATGCCGTGGTGCGACTGCGGGACCGTGCCGGCGACGGCGTCGGCGGCAGCCGGGGGCAGGGTCGAGACCACCACGTCGTCCCGGGTGCTCAGCCACGGGCCGAGGTCGGCGACCGATCCGTTGCGTACCCCGACGTCCAGACCCACGGCCCAGGCGAGCAGGTCCGCCGCCTTCGCGGTGTCCCGGGCCCGCACCGTCAGGGTGGTGATGCCGAGGTCGGCGAGCGCGAGCACGGCCGAGCGTGCGGTGGCTCCGGACCCGAGCACCAACGCCCGGGTGGCGCCCGCGGGAAGGTACGGGCGCAGGGCCTGCACGATGCCCGTGACGTCGGTGTTGGTCGCGTTCCACCCACCATCGGCCCGGCGCACGAGAGTGTTCACCGCGCCCGCACGGGTGGCCACGGCATCCACCGTGGTGGCCAGGGACCCGGCGACCTCCTTGAGCGGCATCGTCAGGGAGAGCCCGCGCCACGAGGCGTCGAGGGCAGCGACGAACGTGGGCAACCCGGCGGCGTCGACCTCGTGGGCGGAGTACTCCCACCCGGTGAGGCCGGCCGCGAGGTAGCCGGCTCGGTGGATGACCGGGGACAGGGAGTGCGCGATGGGCGAGCCGAGGACTGCAGCCCTCACTGCCCGCAGTCCTTGGGTTTCTCCTCGCAGTAGGCGTTCAGCTCGAGGACGTTGGCATTGTGCTCGTCCAGCGTCACGGCGTACTTCGTCTCGCCGGTGATCGGGTTGACCGCGACGAAGAAGAACCAGGGCCCGTCCGCGGGGTTGGCTGCGGCCGTGATCGACGCCGCGCCCGGGTTGCTGATCGGACCCGGCGGCAGCCCGGGGATGAGGCGGGTGTTGTAGGGGTTGCTGGCGTCCTCGAGCTCGGCCTTGGTCGGGAACAGGGCGCGGCGCTGGGCGCCGTAGGAGACCGCCGCATCGGACTGGAGCAGCCCGTAGGCCGGGCCACCCTCGGTCTCGATGCGGTTGAGGAAGACGCGCGCGATCTTGGGGCGGTCCTCGTCGAGCTTGGCCTCGGCCTCCACGAGCGAGGCCAGGATGAGCACGTCCTTGCGGTCCCCCGGGTCCACCCCTGCGCCGTCGAGCACCTTGACCGTCTGCGCCACCATGGTCGCGAGCTGCTCGGCGGCGGTGGAGTCGTCGGGGAACTCGTAGGTCGAGGGGGCGAGCCAGCCCTCGACGTTGCCCTCGGCCTCGGCCGGGAGGCCGATCGCCTCTGGGTCCTTGGCGGCCGCGGCGTACTCCTCGACCGGGATGCCGGTGGCCTTGGACAGGACCGCGAAGGTCTCGCTCGCCCACAGCCCCTCGCGAACCGTCGTCCCCGTCGCGATCCGGTTGGCCGGGTCCGCCAGGACGGCGAAGGCGTCGGCGGCCGTCATTCCCTTCAGCAGGGCGTACTTCCCGGGCTGGATCGCGGCCGCTCGATCGGGGTCGGCCCGGGCCACGTCGATGTAGGCGCCGCGGGTCTTCACCACTCCCGCCTCGCGCAGGGTCGTGGCGATGTCCTCGCCACTCTCGCCCGGGGTCACGACGATCTCGACGGTCCCCTCACCCGGCCCCGGGAAGTCTGCGGTCTCCGACCCACCGCTGAACACCGAGGCGACCATCGGCTTGATGATGCTCACCGCGGCCCAGGCGGCCCCGCCGACGAGGACGAGAGCGATGAGCAGCACCAGCCAGCGCCGCTTCTTGCGCTGCGGCCGGTGGCGGTGCCGCTGGGCCCGACGCCGGGTGAGCGGCGGCTCGGGCTCACCGAAGATCGTGTGGGAGACGTCGCGCTGCGTCACGCCCTGGCGTCCTTCGTCCGTGGCTTGCGCCGTCCGAGCCGGACCTGCTCCCCGGGTGGGGCGCCGGTACTGCGCTGGGTGTCCAGGGCGCCCTGGAGGATGAGCACCGCGGCGGCCTGGTCGACCACCGCGCGCTGTCGCCGACCGGAGACACCGCTGTCACGCAGCGTGCGGTGGGCATCGACACTGGACAGGCGCTCATCGACGAGACGCACCCATAC
>DATIAB010000227.1:0-4611 GCA_035458265.1 Ornithinibacter sp.
CAGGGGCACGCCGTGCGGGTCGGCGAGCTGGGCGAAGGTCGGCATGACGATGCCCCGCTCACGGAACCGGCGCGCGCTGGAGGCCAGCACCGCCTCGTCCACCACCGTGTCCGCGAGCCCGAACTGGTTCTGCAGCGCGGCATCGAGGACGGCCTCGTGGACTCCCATGCCGCCATCATCCATCCGCCCGGCTCGCCCGCGCCGGCTCGTGCGGCGCTCGTCACTCCCCGATGATCCGCGCGAAGCTCGCCGGGTCGGTGGGGCGCTCGGTGAGCAGGACGAGCACCACGTCGGATGCCGTGAGCCCCAGTCCCGCTCCCTGCGCGAGCAGGCCGGCCAGGCCCGCCGCCCCGCTCTCGCCCGCGTCGATACCGTCGGCGTGAAGGAGGCGCACGGCATCCTCGGCGAACTCGTCGTCGATCGTGACCATCGCGTCACACCCACGCAGGTTGCTCTCGAGGGCGATGACCGACGGGGTGCCGCAGTTGAGACCGGCCATGCACGTGTCGCCCTCTGCCGCAACGGTGACCAGCCGGCCGGCGAGCACGCTCTCGGTCACGCACGCAGCGTCGGAGGGCTCCACGCCGACGAGCAGGCGGGCCGGTCGTCGGGCGAAGGCACGCATGACGGCAGCGCTCAGGGCGCCCACGCCGATCTGGGCCGCGACCACGGTTGGCTCGGGCAGCTCACCGGCGTCGATCGCGGCCACGACCTCGGTGAGCATCGTGGAGTAGCCGTCGACGACCCAGCCCGGCACGTCGGTGTAGCCCTCCCAGCTGGTGTCGTCGACGACGACGTGGGTCTCGTCGTCGAGCGCAGCGCTCGCGACGATGGTGTCGTCGTAGGTGCCGTCGACCACCCGCACCTCGGCCCCTTCAGCGGCGATCCGCTCGACGCGGCTCGCCGCCGTGCCGGTCGGGACGAGGACGACGGCCGGTAGCCCCAGGAGTGCGGCCAGGTGCGCGACCGCGTGTCCGTGGTTGCCGTCGGTGGCCGCCACGAGCGTCAGCGCCCGACCGGAGCCGGCCACCACGTCGCGGAGCTCACCGAACGAAGGGGCCGGGCCGGGCTGCCGGCCGAGCTTGGCCAGCACCGCTCGGTAGGTCCCCCACGAGGCGCCGAGGATCTTGAACGAGGGCATCCCCATCCGCTCGCTCTCGTCCTTGACGAGCACCTGCGCGACACCCAGCCGCGCTGCGGCCGACGGGGCGGAGCGGACCGGCGTGCCGGCGAACCCGGGCAGCGAGGGGTGGAAGCAGGGGGCCGGGAGGTCACCGTGCGGCACGTGCTCGCGGTCGACGTGCGGGTTCCTGACGAGTCGCGATGCGGCCATGGCCCGATGGTAGGCGGGGTGACCGGAGCCACGTCCGGCAACCGGGGTGCCGAGCCTAGACTGGGTGACAACGCCTGGACGGGACGTGCGATGGACTTCGCGGCGGCTGTCGGCCGGTTGGCCGAGCTGGACCACCACGGGCTGCACGACACCGACTTCCTGCTCACCTGGGACCTCAGCGACGACGAGGTCCGTGCGGTGCTCGCGGTCGCCGACGCGCTGCGCGCCCTGCGCGAGGCAAACCGCACCTGCCGGGTCTTCGACTCCGGACTCGGGGTCTCGCTCTTCCGCGACAACTCGACCCGAACGCGCTTCTCCTACGCCTCGGCGTGCAACCTGCTCGGCCTCGAGGTGCAGGACCTCGACGAGGGCAGCTCGCAGGTCGCCCACGGCGAGACCGTGCGCGAGACGGCCACGATGGTGTCGTTCATGGCCGACGTCGTCGGCATCCGCGATGACCTCTACGTCGGCCACGGTCACCGGTACATGAGCGACGTCGCGCGCTTCCTCACCGAGAGCCGGCGTGACGGCGTGCTCGAGCAGCGCCCGACGGTGCTCAACCTGCAGAGCGACGTGGACCACCCCACCCAGTCGATGGCCGACCTGCTGCACCTCGTGCACTGCTTCGGAGGCGTCGACGCCTTGCGGGGCAAGCGGCTGGCGATGACGTGGGCCCACTCACCCAGCTACGGCAAGCCGCTGTCCGTGCCCCAGGGCATGGTCGGCCTGATGTCGCGCCTCGGGATGGACGTCGTGCTGGCGCACCCGCCGGGCTACGACCTGCTGGCGGAGCCGAGGGAGGTGGCCGCCCGCGGCGCGGAGCGCTCCGGCGGCTCCTTCACCATCACCCACTCGATGGCCGAGGCCTTCGAAGGTGCCGACATCGTGTGCGCCAAGAGCTGGGCGCCGTTCGCGGCCCTGCAGGAACGCGCGGCGCTGCACGAGGCGGGCGACGCGGACGGCATCCGCGCTCTGGAGGGGCGACTGCTCGAGGGCAATGCCGAGCACCGGGACTGGACCACGACGGCAGGCCTGATGCGCACCACGCGCGACAGTGACGCCCTGTACCTGCACCCGCTGCCCGCGGACATCACCGGGGTCTCGTGCGAGGCGGGCGAGGTGGATGCCGCGGTGTTCGACCACCACCGCGTACCGCTGTACGAGCAGGCCGGCAACAAGCCCTACGCCATCGCCGCGATGGTCTTCCTCAGCAAGGTCGCCGACCCGGTCGCCCGGCTCCACGAGCTCTGGGAGACGGCGTCGCCCCGCTGGCAGCAGTGATGAGGTCCTCCACGGAAAGGGGAGTCAGCCCGATGCCACAGATCGACTACGACGCTGTTCGCGAGGCGGCCGAGGGCTACCGCGCCGACATGGTCGCCTTCCTGCGAGCACTGATCCGCAACCCGGGCACCAGCTGCCACGAGGAGGCCAAGTCGCGCCTGGTGGTCGCCGAGATGGACCGGCTCGGCTTCACGAGCACCCGGATCGACGGCCTCGGCAGCGCGATCGGGGCGATGGGCACCGGAGAGACGATCATCGCGTTCGACGGGCACATCGACACGGTGGGGGTCGGCAACCCCGAGAACTGGACCTTCGACCCGTTCGAGGGCTTCGAGGACGACGTGCTCGTGGGCGGGCGCGGGGCGTCCGACCAGCTGGGCGGCGTGGTGTCCGCGGTCTACGGCGGTCGCATCGCCAAGGACCTCGGGCTGCTCTCGGACCGGTACACCTACCTGGTGACCGCCACGGTCCAGGAGGAGGACTGCGACGGGCTGTGCTGGCTGTACCTGATCGAGGAGGAGGGCCTGCGCCCCGCCTTCGTCGTCTCGACCGAGGCGACCGACAACGGCCTCTACCGGGGCCACCGCGGGCGGATGGAGATCCGCGTCGACGTCGCCGGCGTCTCGTGCCACGGATCGGCGCCCGAGAGGGGCGACAACGCGATCTACAAGATGGCCGACATCCTGCTCGAGGTGCGCGACCTGGGCGGCCGGCTCGCCACCGACGACTTCCTGGGCAAGGGCACGGTCACGACGTCGGAGATCTTCTCCACGTCGCCGTCGCGGTGCGCCGTGGCCGACAGCTGTTGGGTGTCGCTGGACCGCCGGCTCACCCACGGCGAAACCGGTCAGGGGGCACTGAAGGAGGTCGAGGACCTGCCCTCGGTACGCAGGCACGGCGCCACCGTCTCGTGCTACGAGTACCGGTCGACGGCCTGGACCGGCACCGAGCACGGCCAGCAGTGCTACTTCCCGGCCTGGGTGGTTCCCGAGGAGTCGCCCGAGGTGCAGGCGGCCGCGCAGGCCCACCGCGCCATGTTCGGCGAGCCACGCATAGACAGGTGGACGTTCTCGACGAACGGGGTCGCGATCGCCGGGCGGCACGGCATCCCGGTCGTGGGTGTCGGCCCGGGTCGCGAGGACCAGGCGCACGCCCCCGACGAGGTGCAGTGGAAGGACGACCTCGTCAAGTGCGCCGCCATCTACAGCGTGCTGCCCTCGATCTACTGCGACATGGTGCGCTGACGCCCGGAATGCGAGAAGCCAAAACCCCCTGGCTGACCAGGGGGTTTTGGCGGTGTAGCCCCGACGGGATTCGAACCCGCGCTACCGCCTTGAGAGGGCGGCGTGCTAGGCCACTACACAACGGGGCCTTGGCTTTGCCCCGACCGCTCGGAAGCGGGTGGGCAACGGAGAAGAACCTTACCGAACGGCGGGATTTTCTCCGAATCGCCTCCGGCGGTGAGCCGGGGGCGAGAGCTGGGGTACCAGGACTCGAACCTAGAACGGATGAACCAGAATCACCAGTGTTGCCAATTACACCATACCCCATGGGGTATGCCATCGGTCGTTCCCGGAAGGGCGTCGACGTCAGGCGAACCGAGGGAAGATGCTACCGGTCCGCTCCCCTGCACCCAAATCGCGCAGGGTCCGCCGGGTCCGTCACGCTCAGAGCGTGGCGCGCAGCGCGTGGAGGCGGGCCAGGGTCGAGGTCCTGCCGAGGATCTCCATCGACTCGAACAGCGGCGGGGACACCCGGCGGCCCGAGACCGCCGTGCGCAGCGGGCCGAACGCGAGCTTCGGCTTGATGCCGAGCCCGTCGACCAGGGCCTCGCGCAGCGCGGTCTCGATCGCCGCCGCGCTCCACGACGGCTCGGACCCGAGCAGGCCGGAGTGCTCGTCGGGCAGGGTCTCGAGTGCCGCCGTGGCGGCGTCGAGCACGGCGCCGGCGTCGTCCTTGAGCTGGGCGCGGGCGTCCTCGGTCACCTCGACGGCGTC
>DATIAB010000228.1:0-4087 GCA_035458265.1 Ornithinibacter sp.
GAGCTTGATCTCCTTGATGACCGTGTTGACCTGGTTCTTGCGTGCTTCGCGTGCCTTCATGGCGGCTTCGTACTTGAACTTGCCGAAGTCCATGAGCTTGGCGACCGGCGGCTTGGCCATCGGTGCCACCTCGACGAGGTCAAGGTCTGCCTCGGCGGCAAGGCGCAGGGCGTCCTCGACGCGCACGATGCCGACCTGTTCGCCGTTCGGGCCGACCAACCGCACCTCGGGAACCCGGATGCGGTCGTTGATGCGTGGCTCGCTGATGTGCTTCTCCTTCGTTGACGTCGATGCGCTGACGTCCGGGAGCACGAGAAAGGCTCCTCGTGCCACGTGCGCGAGGAGCCTTGCCACTTCCGTCCGAACCGGTCCACTGCGTGCGGATGCCGTCGCCACACCCTCGCGGGTGGACACGACACGCCGTGCGTCGCGGACCTGTTGGGACCCGGCAACCTGGTGGTTGGCGCGGGTGGAAGCTGGGCTTCTCTTGCACACCGCCGGTGAGGGCGGTCGGTCAGCGGCCAACGTTACCAGCGACCCGGCATCCGCCGAAATCGGCGTGCCCCCGCGCCGTCACCCCGACTTTTCCTCCCCATGAGGGTAACGGGAGGATCGCAAGGGGAGTCATCCCTTGCGAACCTCGAGCTTCCCTCATGGGGAGGAAAAGATCGGTCAGCGGATGCGAAAGGCCAGCCCGTCGATGCGGGCCCGCAGCTCACCGTCGGTCGCCAGGCGTTCGCCGACCCGGGTGGCGACGGCGCGCACGACCTCCGGCGCGAGACCGGGTCGCAGGTCGAGCACGACGCCGAGCACCCCCTCGCCCCGGGGGGTGCCCTCCTCGATCTCGGATGCCGTGACGTCCGCCTCGTCGCGCAGCGCGGCGGTCACGCTCGCCGCGACGAAGGGGTCGGTGTGGGCGGGTAGCCAGGCTCGCTGCTGGGCAAGCGCCCAGACCATGGACGGGCGCAGCACGCGTGTGGCCGGGCCGGCGAGGTCGACGACGATGACGTCGCAGCCCTCGGAGACGGCAGCCTGCCCGGCCCGTGCGGGCGTGACCGGCACCGGCCGGGCCTCGGGATCCCAGGCGGAGACCGCATCGATCCCGGAGAACACGGGAAGGGCGCGCTGTCCGTCGGGCGCCACGAGCGTCACGGCGGCGAGGTCCACCTGGGCGTCGACGGCGTGCTCGCCCGAGGTGTCGACCTCCGTCGGCTCGGCGACGATCGGCACGAGGAAGCGGCCCGTCTGGATGGCCGCCATGAGCGCGACGTCGTCACCGGGGGTCGCCAGCGCGGCGAGCAGGGCCGGGTCAGCGGCACCCGTGTCCGACTCGAAGCCACTGGGCGACAGCTCACGAGCAGCCCACGGGACGTCGGCGGAGTCGGAGGACCCCCTCGGGTCGGTCATGCGCGGCCCGCGACGTCGAGGGCCTCCGGCAGGGTGAAGGCACCGCGGTACAGGGCCGAACCGATGATGGCACCCTCCACGCCGTCGGGGACCAGACTCCGGATCGCCACGATGTCCTCGATGGTCGACACCCCCCCGGAGGCGATGACGGGCCGGTCGGTGCGGGCGCAGACCTCCCGGAGCAGGTCGAGGTTGGGGCCCTGGAGCATCCCGTCCTTGGCGACGTCGGTGACCACGTAGCGTGCGCACCCCTCGGCGTCGAGGCGGGCCAGGGTCTCCCAGAGGTCGCCGCCCTCCTGGGTCCAGCCCCGGGCTGCGAGGGTGGTGCCGCGCACGTCGAGGCCGACGGCCACCCGGTCGCCGTGCTCCGCGATGGCCTGCGCGGTCCACTCGGGGTCCTCGAGGGCCGCGGTGCCGAGGTTGACCCGACGGCACCCGGTCGAGAGCGCCCGCTCGAGGGTCTCGGCATCGCGGATGCCGCCGCTCATCTCGACGTCGATGTCGAGCGTCCCGACGATGCTCGCAAGAAGCTCGGCGTTCGAGCCCCGGCCGAAGGCGGCGTCGAGGTCGACGAGGTGAAGCCACTGGGAACCCTGCTCCTGCCAGGCCAGCGCGGCCTGGAGGGGGTCACCGAAGTCACCGCCGGTGCCGGCCACCCCCTGGACGAGCTGGACGGCACGCCCCTGCACGACGTCGACGGCAGGCAGGAGCTGCAGGATGGGCTGGCTGGTCACGAAGGGGTCCTCCAGGGGTGGTGGCATGGGTGTTGGCGTCGGTGCTGGTCAGAGGGAGCGGACCCAGTTGCGCAGCAGGGCCAGCCCGGCCTCGCCGGACTTCTCGGGGTGGAACTGGGTCGCCGACAGCGGCCCGTTCTCGACAGCAGCGACGAACCGCTCACCGTGGGTCGCCCACGTCACCCGCGGCGCGACGGCCGAGAACGGCCCGTCCGGGGGCACGAGGTCCCACGTGTGCGCAGCGTAGGAGTGCACGAAGTAGAACCGCTCGTGCCGGATGCCGTCGAACAGGACACTGCCCGGCGCCACCTCCAGCGTCGACCACCCCATGTGCGGCACCACCGGTGCGAGCAGTCGCGACACGGTGCCCGGCCACTCCCCCACCCCGGCGACCGGCGCCGCGCTCGGCTCGCTCGACCCCTCGAACATCACCTGCATGCCCACGCACACCCCGAGCACCGGTCGACCTCCGGCGAGTCGCTGGTCGATGATCCGCGGCCCGTCCGCGGCGGCGAGACCGGCCATGCAGGCGTGAAAGTTGCCGACCCCCGGCACGAACAACCCGTCCGCGGCCAGCGCGGCATCCCGGTCTCCCGTCAACGTCACGTCCGCACCGACGTGCTCCAGCGCTCGAACGGCGCTGCGGATGTTGCCGCTGCCGTAGTCGAGCACGACCACCCGCGCGCTCATCCGCCGACCTCGGTGCGGTGGGCCGCCTCTTCGGCCATCAGCCGGTCGAACGCCAGCACGCCGCGCACTGACGGCTCGATGTCGCTGGCACCCTCGCAGTCGCCGCGCACGAGCAGGTCGCGTCCGGGCAACCCGAGCAGGCCGAGCACGGTGACGAGAAGGTCGACGGGGGTGCCTGAGCCGGAGCGCAGGACGTCGGCGACCACCTCTTCACGCACCCGCCCGGACGCACCCGCTGCAGAGAGCAACATCGGCAGACGCAGCGGCGTGAGCTCCGGCGTCGGGACCAGACCCGTGCGGGGTTCCCACACCAGCCAGTGGATCTCGGACCGGATGCCGGGCGGCTGCACCGTGAGCGCCGCGCGGCCGTGCACGTCGAAGAACCCGAGGGCCGGCCGGGCACGCCGGGGCACGGGTCGGGCCGCGAGCAGCTCGAGGCCCACGTCGTAGGGGGCGACGCTGCGGGCTCGCTCCTCCGCGAGGGTGATGCCGGTCCACGCACCCATGGGGGCCACGGTCACGGCGACGAGCCCCCGGCGCAGCCAGCGGTTGACCCGCGACGGCGACTGGCGCACGAGGACCAGCCCGTGCCCCTCGCCCGACCGCGCGTCCCCGGCCACGGGCTAGAGCGCACCCTTCGCGCTCGGGATCCCCTCGACACGGGGGTCGCGGGCCACGGCAGCCCGCAGGGCGCGGGCGAGCGCCTTGAACTGGGCCTCGACGACGTGGTGGGGGTCGCGGCCCGAGAGCACGCGCACGTGCAGGGCGATCTGTGCGTGGAAGGCGAACGACTCGAGCACGTGCCGGGTCAGCGACCCGACGTAGTGCCCGCCGATGACGACGTACTGCTGCCCCTCCGGCTCGCCCTCGTGGACGCAGTAGGGGCGGCCGGCGACGTCGACGACGGCCAGGACCAGCGCCTCGTCGAGCGGAACCGTGGCGTCCCCGAACCGGGAGATGCCGCTCTTGTCCCCGAGGGCCTCGCGCACGGCCTGGCCGAGCACGATCGCGACGTCCTCGACGGTGTGGTGTGCGTCGACGTGCGTGTCGCCGGTCGCCGAGACCGTGAGGTCGATCAGCGAGTGCTTGGACAGCGAGAGCAGCATGTGGTCGTAGAACGGCACCCCGGTGTCGACCTGGCCACGGCCGGTGCCGTCGAGGTTCACGACGACCTCGACGGTGCTCTCGGAGGTCCCGCGGCGCACCGTGGCGGTGCGAGGGGGTGGCGCGCTGCTCACGGTCGGGCTCCTGTGCTG
>DATIAB010000229.1:0-4518 GCA_035458265.1 Ornithinibacter sp.
CCGCTTCTACCAGACGGCCTTCTACCTCCCGGTCGTGTTGTCGCTGGCGCTCATCGGCTTCATCTGGCAGCTCTTCTACTCCACGGACCAGGGCCTGATCAACGCGGTCTTCGGAACCAACATCGACTGGTACGGCGACCCGGACGTCAACCTGTGGTCGGTGCTCGTCGCGACGTCGTGGCGGCACACCGGCTACATCATGCTCATCTACCTGGCCGGGCTGAAGGGTGTCGACGCCTCGCTTCGGGAGGCTGCTGCTGTCGACGGCGCGGGCGAGGTGAAGACGTTCTTCCACGTCATCCTCCCCGTGATGCGGCCCATCAACATGATCGTCCTCGTCATCGTCGTCATCGAGTCCCTTCGAGCGTTCGACCTGGTGTGGGTCATCAACAAGGGCCGCAACGGGCTCGAGCTCATCTCGGCCCTGGTGTCCCAGAACGTCCTTGGTGAGGCGACCCGCTACGGCTTCGGCTCGGCGCTCGCCGTCATCATGATGGTCATCTCCTCGGTGTTCATCACCATCTACCTGCGGATCGTCTTCCGGGAGGAGCGCCGATGAGCGTCACCAGTGCACCGACGACCACGGCCTCGCGGGCCAAGTCCCCCGAGCGGGGCTCTGGCGGCGGGGTGCTCAACCGGCGTCGGGGCACCGTCGCCACGGTGGTCATGGCGATCCTCGCCCTGATCTGGCTGTTCCCGATGCTGTGGTCCTTCTACAACTCCTTCCGGGACTACTCGTACACCCAGACGAACGGGTACCTCTCCTTCGGTGGGTGGACCCTGGACAACTACCAGGAGGCGTGGACCAGGGGCAACTTCGGACTGCACCTGAAGAACTCGCTGCTCATCACGGTGCCCGCGGTCGCCCTGACGCTGTTCCTGTCGTCGATGGTCGCCTTCGTGCTCTCGAGGTTCTCGTACCGCTTCAACCTCACCCTGCTCGGGGTGTTCCTCGCGGCCAACCTCCTGCCGCCCCAGGCCCTGCTCATCCCGGTCTTCAAGATGTTCCGCGAGATCCCGCTGCCGACCTTCATGAGCGAGAGCGGCACGATGCTCAACAGCTTCTGGGCGCTGATCCTCGTCAACACCGCCTTCCAGATGGGGTTCTGCACGTTCGTGCTGAGCAACTACATGAAGACCCTCCCGTACGAGATCTACGAGTCGGCCCAGCTCGACGGCGCCAGCGTGTGGCGGCAGTACTGGCAGCTGACGATGCCTCTCGTGCGGCCGGCCCTCGCAGCGCTGGCGACCCTGCAGGTGACGTGGATCTACAACGAGTTCTTCTGGGCCACGGTGCTCCTGTCCCGCGGTGACAAGTACCCGGTCACGAGTGCCCTCAACAACCTGCGCGGGCAGTTCTTCGCCGACACCAACCTCGTCGCCGCGGGGTCGATCATCGTCGCGCTCCCCGTGATGATCGTGTTCCTCGTCCTGCAGAAGCAGTTCGTCTCCGGACTGACCCTCGGCTCGACCAAGGGATGACCACGACGACAGTCGTCCTGCGCGGTGGTGGCTCCGCCCTCGTCCTGGCCAGCCAGGGGTACGGCGGTCTGCCCCACGTGCTGCACTGGGGCCCCGACATCCCGGATGCCGCGGCGGCAGACCT
This sequence comes from Ornithinibacter sp., assembly GCA_035458265.1. Taxonomy (GTDB): domain Bacteria; phylum Actinomycetota; class Actinomycetes; order Actinomycetales; family Dermatophilaceae; genus Fodinibacter. Next base: position 1,607 of record DATIAB010000229.1, read on the forward strand.
CGCGCTCCTCACCGCAGCGCCCGTCGCCAACAACCAGCTCGACGCCCCGTGGCACGTGAGTGTCCTGCCCACCTCGGGGGAGGGCTGGCTCGGCACCCCCGCGTACGCCGCCCATCGCGCGGGCGGACGCGCTGCGCCGCGCTGGACCGCCACCCTGGAGGGCGGTGACCACAGCGCGACGGTGCGTGCGACGGCATCCGACGTGGGTGTCGAGGTGGTGCTGGGGTACCGGCTCGACGAGCACGGGGTGCTCGTCGTCGACACCGAGCTGACCAACCTCGCGGCGTCGGGTGATGCGCTCGACGTCGCAGCCCTGCGCGCCCTGCTTCCCCTGCCAGCCCGCGCCGACGAGGTGCTCGACCTCACGGGGCGGTGGTGTCGTGAACGCTCGCCTCAGCGCCGCCCGCTCTCCGACGGCACGTGGCTGCGCACCGGGCGTCGGGGCCGCACCGGTCACGACGCGACCCTGGTCATGGTCGCCGGCACATCCGGCTTCGGGTTCCGCTCGGGCGAGGTGTGGGCCACCCACGTCGCCTGGAGTGGCAACCACGAGCACCTCGTCGAGCGACTGCCCGAGGGAGCCGGCGCGCATGCCGCGGTCCTCGGTGGGGGTGAGGCGCTCGCGCCGGGGGAGGTGCGGCTCGGGCCGGGAGAGACCCACGTGGCGCCGTCGGTCGTGTTCGTGCACTCCACGGAGGGGCTCGACGGGCTCACGCGTGCGCTCGTGCGGCACCAGCGGGGCGGCGACGGCTACCGCACGAGTGCCCGACCCCTCGTGCTCAACACCTGGGAGGCCGTCTACTTCAGGACCGACCTCGAACACCTCCGCCGTCTCGCCGACACGGCCGCGTCGATCGGGGTCGAGCGGTTCGTGCTGGACGACGGATGGTTCGGCGCGCGCCGCGACGACCGTCGCGGACTGGGGGACTGGTTCGTCGCGCCCGAGGTCTGGCCCGAGGGTCTGTCGCCGCTCGTCGACCACGTCAAGGGGCTGGGGATGGAGTTCGGGCTGTGGTTCGAGCCCGAGATGGTCAACCTCGACTCCGACCTCGTGCGGGCTCACCCGCAGTGGGTGCTCGGGCCGGTGGCCGGTGTGCCGTTGCCGTCGCGCAGCCAGCACGTCCTCGACCTGGCCAACGCGGAGGCGTTCGCCCACGTCCTCGAGGCGATGAGTGCGCTCGTCGCGCAGTACGGCATCGACTTCATCAAGTGGGACCACAACCGCGACCTGCACGAGGCGGTGCGCACCGACGCCTCGGGCACCGACCGCCCTGCGGTGCACGCCCAGACGCGCGCGACCTACCGGCTCCTCGACGAGCTGCGGCGACGGCATCCGGGGCTGGAGATCGAGGCGTGCTCGAGCGGTGGGGCGCGGGTCGACCTCGGGGTCCTCGCGCGAACCGACCGGGTGTGGACCTCGGACTGCAACGACGCGCTCGAGCGGGCCGCGATCCAGCGGTGGACGGGACTGCTCGTGCCGCCGGAGCGGATGGGAACGCACGTCGGCCCGCCCACGGCGCACACGACTCACCGCCACCTCGACCTGTCGCTGCGCCTGCTCGTGGCGCTCGGCGGGCACGCGGGGCTCGAGTGGGACATCACGACGTGCAGCCCCGACGAGCTCGCGGCCCTGCGGGCCTGGTCGGGTCTCTACCGTGAGCTGCGGCCGCTGCTCCACCGTGGTGACGTCGTGCGATCCGACCACCCCGACGAGTCGCTCGTCGTCGGTGGCGTCGTCGCGCCGGACCGGTCGGCCGCCGTGTTCACGGTGGTTCAGGTGGTGTCCGGGCGCCGGGTCTCCCCGGGTGTCGTGCCGCTGCCGGGTCTGGATGCCGGGCGCCGCTACCGCGTCCGGGTGCGGCACGAGGCCGGGTTGCCGGCGGTGCTGCAGGTGGCGCCGCCCTCGTGGTGGGATGCCGCGACGGGCGACGGCATCCTCGTGGGCGGGGCGGCGCTGGGCTCGGTGGGGCTCGCGCTCCCGGTGCTGCTCCCGGCCCAGGGCTTCCTGCTGCACCTGGAGCCGGTCGACGCCTGAGGAGCTTGGGGGTGACAGACTCCCGACGTGGCCATCGATCCCGCACACCTGTCCTTCGCCGCACTGGAGTTCATGGGCGAACGGCACCTGGCCACGCTCACGACACTCCGGGCGGACGGATCGCCCCACGTCGTGCCGGTCGGGTTCACGTGGGACGACGACCTGCTGGTGGCGCGCGTCATCGCGAGCCGGTCGAGCGCCAAGGTCATCCAGGCGCGCGCGGGGCGGCGGGCGGCGCTGTCGCAGGTACAGGCCCGACGCTGGATCACCCTGGAGGGGACGACGCGCGTGCTCGAGGACGCCGCCTCGGTGCGTGACGCCGAGCAGCGCTATGCCGTGCGCTACCGGGTGCCGCGCGCCAACCCTGAACGGGTGGTCATCGTCCTCGACGTCGACCGGGTGCTCGGTGGTGACTGGCCGCACCCGTTGCCTCCCTCGCCGTACGGCCCCTGAGTCGGCCCGGGGGTCGGGGGAGGCGCCCATCGGAAAAACTTTGGGAGCAGGTGCATCCGTACTCCACCCTCGTGCGGAATCACTGTCAGCGGGTGCACCAGTACCCACCGACAGAAGGGACATCCCAATGAAGCGCATTCTTGTTGCAGGGGCAGTTGCCGCGTTCGCCATGGTCGGCTTCTCCAGCACCGCCAGTGCCGAGCCCGCCGACGCCGCGTGCTTCGGCCAGGTGCACAAGCTCGTGAACGCGGACGGCGTCGGCGACTTCAAGAACGTCGGACAGCTCGTCGGTGCCCTCGGCGGTGGCCAGAACAAGAACATGACGGCCATGACCTTCTGCTGACCCGGTGGCTCGCCCCCGGTCAGGGATGACGGTGGGCGACGACGAGGCGGCTCGGACCTTCGTGGTCCGAGCCGCCTCTCG
>DATIAB010000230.1:0-2058 GCA_035458265.1 Ornithinibacter sp.
ATCGTCGGGTTCCCGTTCCTGCTGGTGCTCATCGGCCTGTGCGTCTCGCTGTGGAAGTCGCTTCGCCAGGAGACGTTCGAGTCGACCCTGCGGGACCCGCTGCGCAAGGTCGTCGTCGCCACCAAGAACCGCGACGGGACCTCCGACCGCGGCTGAGCCCGACCGCGCGCGCCGCCCGAGTCCGCCTGCCGGCACTCGGGCGGCGCGTCCGTTCGAGGTGTTGGCACCACCCCGTCCATCTGCCAGACTGGTGGCCGCGTTGCACATCGAGCGTCAGGTTGCGTCATACGCACCCCGGATGCCGTCAGAAAGGACCTCACGGATGGCCTCCCTCCCCTCCTCCGCGCGCTGCGTCGTCATCGGCGCGGGCATCGTCGGGAACTCGCTCGTCCACCACCTGGCCGAACTCGGGTGGACCGACATCGTCCAGCTCGACAAGGGCCCGCTGCCCAACCCCGGCGGGTCCACGGGCCACGCGAGCAACTTCATCTTCCCGGTCGACCACTCCCGCGAGTTCGCCGACATCACGATGGACTCGGTGCGGCAGTACAAGGAGCTCGACGTCTTCACCGAGTCCGGCGGCTACGAGGTCGCGCGCACCGAGGAGCGGATGGAAGAGCTGCGCCGCCGGATGAGCAGCGCCAAGGCGTGGGGCATCCCCGCCGAGATCGTCACGCCCGAGCAGGTCGCCGAGAAGGTGCCCTTCCTCGACCCCAGCGTCATCATCGGCGCGGCGTGGTTCCCCACCGTGGGCGTCGTCGACAGCCTGCGGGCCGGCACGATCATGCGCGAGCGTGCGGTCGCCAAGGGCGCGCTCACCACCGTCCCGAACGTCGAGGTCACCGGCATGGAGGTCGTCGACGGCCGCATCCGCGCGGTCGAGACCAACCAGGGCCGCATCGAGGCGGAGACCGTCGTCATCGCCTGTGGTGTCTGGAGCCCGAAGATCGCCCGGATGGCCGGCGCCCGCATCCCGCTGACCCCCGCCGTGCACCAGATGATCTCGGTCGGGCCGTGCGAGGTCCTGGCCGAGCGACCCGGCGAGATCAGCTACCCGATCGTGCGTGACATGGACACCTTCTGCTACGAGCGACAGCACGGCTCGGACATGGAGGTCGGCTCGTACGCCCACCGAGCCATCCTCTGGGACCCCGAGGACATCCCCTCCATCGAGCAGAGCAAGCTCTCCCCCACCGAGCTGCCCTTCACCGAGGACGACTTCGACCCGCAGCTCGAGCAGGCCCTCGAGCTGATGCCCGAACTGCTCGGCGACGAGCGCGCCGAGATCCGCTACGCCATCAACGGCCTGCTCTCCCTGACCCCGGACGGCTACCCGATCCTCGGGGAGACGCCCGAGGTCAAGGGCCTGTGGTCGGCCGCCGCCGTGTGGATCAAGGAGGGCCCGGGCACCGCCCGGGCCGTCGCCGAGTGGATGACCCACGGCAACCCCGAGATCGACCTCGGCCACTCCGACATCGCGCGATTCCACCCGCACCAGAAGACCCGTGCGCACGTCAGGGCGCGCACCTCCGAGTCGTTCATCAAGACCTACGGCATCGTGCACCCCGCAGAGCAGTACGAGAGCAACCGCAACGTGCGCCTGGCCCCCATGCACGCCTCGCAGGCCGAGCTCGGCGCGGTCTTCTACGAGACGGCCGGCTGGGAGCGCCCGTTCTGGTACGAGTCCAACGCGGGCCTGGTCGAGAAGTTCGGCGACGCGTGCATGCCGCGCGAGAACGAGTGGGACTCGCGCTGGTGGTCACCGATCATCAACGCCGAACACCTCCAGCTGCGTGAGACCGCCGGCCTGGTCGACCTGTCCGCGTTCGTCGTCTTCGACGTCATCGGACCGCAGGCGATGGCGGCCGTCCAGAACATCATCGTCGCGCAGGCCGACGTGAGGATCGGTCGGGTCGTCTACACCCCGGTGCTCGACGAGACCGGCGGCTTCCGCTCCGACCTCACCGTCATGCGCCTGGCCCACGACCGCTTCCGCGTCGTCACGGGTGGGGCCCACGGCATGGCCGACAAGAAGTGGTTCACCGACCGGATGCCGGA
>DATIAB010000231.1:0-12343 GCA_035458265.1 Ornithinibacter sp.
ACGGCGGGCCGGACTTCATCGCCGCTGTCCAGGACGTGGTGGCGGCGCGAGGTCACGTCGCCTACTCCGGAATCGCGCGCCTGGCGGAGGTCTCGGCGCCGGGCACGACCAAGGCCGCCGGTCTGGCCACGTGGTGCGCCGCCCGCGGCATCGCCGCGGCCGAGGTCTGGGCCTTCGGTGACATGCCCAACGACCTGCCGATGCTGCTGTGGGCGGGAACGTCCTTCGGCGTCGAGGGTGGGCACCACGAGGTCGTGGCGCTCACGACGCACACGTGCCCGGCCAACGACGCGGACGGGGTGGCCACGGTGCTCGAGCACGCGCTCGCCGGGGGCCGGAGCGTGCGCTGAACGCCGGGTCGTGGTCAAAGGTTCACGGAAGGACCATTCCGCGGCTATCCTCGCTCCCGTGACCCCGGAGCAGTCGTCGCCGCCGCCCACGCGGCTCCCGGATGCCGTGCTGCGCCCCGCCGTCGGAAACGTCTTCGAGACGACCGTCGAGCAGCTGGCCACGGCGATCCGACTCGGTGTCTTCGTCGTCGGTGAGCAGCTGCCGGCCGAGCGTGACCTCGCGGAGCGGCTGGCCATCTCCCGAAACACGCTGCGCGAAGCCATCGCCGCACTGCGGGATGCCGGCCTCGTCGAGACCCGCCGTGGCCGCGGTGGCGGGACGATCGTCACGGATGCCGGCCACGCGCCGGGTGACGCCCGCTCGCCCGCCGCTGCGAACGGCATCCGGCGCGGTGCCGCCCTCGAGGACGCCCTCGACTTCCGCCGGGTCGTCGAGCCCGGAGCCGCGCGACTGGCCGCCACCCGCACCCTGTCCGGTGACCAGCGGGCCTGGCTGGTCGAGTCGAGCCGGGCCGTGCGCGAGGCCGACCCGGCGGCACACCGGATCGCCGACTCCCGCCTGCACCTGGCGATCGCCACCGTCACGGGTTCGCCGATGGTCGTCGAGGCGGTGACCCGGGCCCAGGCGGCTCTCGGCGAGCTGCTCGGGGCCATCCCGGTGCTGCGCACCAACATCGAGCACTCCCACGAGCAGCACGACACCATCGTCGCGGCCATCCTCTCCGGTGACCCCGACACGGCCCGCACGACCATGGAGGAGCACTGCGACGCCACGTCCGCGCTCCTGCGTGGACTCATCGGATAGCGCGAAGAAGGGGAGCACCATGACGACAGCCCATCCCACAGGCCCGCCGAGGCTCACCGTCGACCAGCTGCGTGCCGACGTGCTGTCCGGTGACGTGGACACCGTCATCGTCGCGTTCACCGACATGCAGGGGCGCCTGCAGGGCAAGCGCCTGCACGGACACTTCTTCCTCGACCACGTGCTCGACCACGGCACCGAGGGCTGCAACTACCTGCTCGCCGTCGACGTCGACATGAACACCGTCGACGGCTACACGATGTCGTCGTGGGAGCGCGGGTACGGCGACATGTTCTTCGAGATGGACCTCACCACACTGCGCCGCACCCCCGGCCACCCGAACTCGGCGACCATCCAGAGCGACCTCACGTGGCTCGACGGCACCGGGGAGGTCGCACAGTCGCCACGAACCATCCTCAAGAAGCAGGTCGCCGCCGCCGCGGCCGACGGGTTCGGCGCGTTCGCCGGCACCGAGCTCGAGTTCATCCTCTTCGAGGACTCCTACGACGCAGCCTGGGACCGGCGCTACCAGGGGCTCACCGGGGCCAACCGCTACAACGTCGACTACTCGATCCTCGGCGGCAGCAAGGTCGAGCCGGTGCTGCGCGAGATCCGCAACGAGATGTACGCGGCCGGCATGACCGTGGAGTCGGCCAAGGGTGAGTGCAACTTCGGCCAGCACGAGATCGGGTTCCTCTACGACGACGTCCTGCGCACCTGCGACAACCACACCATCTACAAGACCGGGGCCAAGGAGATCGCCGCCCGCCACGGTCAGTCGCTGACGTTCATGGCCAAGTACGACGAGCGCGAGGGCAACTCGTGCCACATCCACCTGTCGCTGCGCGGAACCGACGGCGAGATCGTGTTCGCCGACGACGACCGCGACGGTGGGCGCAGCGAGCTCTTCGACCACTTCCTCGCCGGGGTGCTCGCCACGATGCGCGAGCTCTCGTACTTCTACGCGCCGAACATCAACTCCTACAAGCGCTTCGCCGCCGGGTCGTTCGCCCCGACGGCCGTCGCCTGGGGCACGGACAACCGCACGTGCAGTCTGCGGGTCGTCGGCCACGGGGCCGGGATGCGCGTGGAGAACCGGGTGCCCGGTGGTGACGTCAACCCCTACCTCGCGGTGGCGGCGATGATGGCCGGCGGTCTGCACGGCATCCGCGAGCGTCTCGAGCTCGATCCCGTGTGTGTCGGAAACGCCTACGTCGGCGACTACGAGCACGTGCCCTCGACACTCGCCGAGGCGCGCGACCTGCTCGCGGGCAGCGCCATCGCCCGGGCCACCTTCGGCGACGACGTCGTCGACCACTATGTCAACGCCGCGGACGTCGAGCTCGCGGCCTTCAACTCCGCGGTGACCGACTGGGAGCGCGTCCGCGGCTTCGAGAGGCTGTGACCTGAACCCCATGACCACCACCACGACCCCGGCCCCGACGCGGCACGACGTCATCAACCCTGCCACCGAACAGGTCGTCACGAGCATCGACCTCGTCGGCGTCGAGGAGACCGACGCCGCGGTGGCGCGCGCCGTCGAGGTCGGCCCCACGTGGCGAGCCGTCACCCCGGCCGACCGGGCGATGCTGCTGCGCCGTTTCGCCGACGCCGTCGAGAGTGCGACCGACGAGCTCTCGGCCCTCGAGGTCGCCAACTCCGGCCACACCATCGGCAACGCGCGCTGGGAGGTCGGCAACGTCGTCGGCGTCCTGCGCTACTACTCGGCAGCACCCGAGCGCCTCTTCGGACGCCAGATCCCCGTCGCCGGCGGGCTCGACGTGACCTTCAAGGAGCCCCTCGGCGTCGTCTCCGTCATCGTGCCGTGGAACTTCCCGATGCCGATCGCCGGCTGGGGCCTGGCACCGGCCCTCGCGGCGGGCAACACCGTGGTCCTCAAACCCGCCGAGCTCACGCCGCTCACGGCGATCCGGCTCGGCGAGCTCGCCCTCGAGGCCGGTATCCCGCCCGGCGTGTTCACGGTGCTTCCCGGCAAGGGGTCGGTCGTCGGAGAGCGCTTCGTCACCCACCCGGACGTGCGCAAGGTGTGCTTCACCGGGTCGACGCCCGTGGGCCAGGGGATCATGCGCAAGGCGGCCGACCAGCTCAAGCGGGTGACCCTCGAGCTCGGCGGCAAGTCGGCCAACATCGTCTTCGCGGATGCCGACCTCGATGCCGCCGCGTCGAGCGCACCGATGAGCTTCCTCGACAACGCCGGCCAGGACTGCTGCGCCCGCACCCGGATCCTCGTGCAGCGCACGGTCTTCGACACCTTCATGGAGCGCTTCGAGCAGGCCATGGGTGAGGTGGTGGTCGGGGACCCGGGTGACGAGGCCACCCAGATGGGCCCGCTGATCTCCGCCGGTCAGCGCCACACCGTCCGCGGTTTCGTCGAGGGCGCATCGGATGCCGGGCACGCGCCGGTCGACGTCGCCTTCCGCGGCACCGCGCCCCAGGGGGCCGGGTGGTGGTACCCACCGACCGTCGTCCTGCCGCGGAGCACGGACGACCGGGTGTGGCGCGAGGAGGTGTTCGGGCCCGTCGTGTCCGTCATGCCCTTCGACGACGAGGCCGACGCGGTCGCGAAGGCCAACGACACGGCATACGGGCTGTCGGGGTCGATCTGGACCCGCGACGTGGGCCGCGCCATCCGGGTGGCCCGTGGGGTGGAGGCCGGCAACCTCTCGGTCAACAGCCACAGCTCGGTGCGGTACTCCACCCCCTTCGGTGGCTTCAAGGCCAGCGGCATCGGCCGCGAGCTCGGCCCCGACGCGCTCGACGCGTTCACCGAGGTCAAGAACGTCTTCATCAGCACCGAGGCATAGGAGATCACCATGGCAGGCAGGCTCGAGGGCAAGGTCGCCGTCATCACCGGGGGATGCTCCGGCATCGGGCTGGCGACGGTTCGCCGGTTCGCGCAGGAGGGCGCGACCGTCGTCATCGGCGACCTCAACGACGAGCTCGGCGCCCAGTACGCGGCCGAGGTCGGGGGCACCTACGTCCACACCGACGTGGCCGACAAGGGCGACGTCGACACCCTGTTCAAGGTCGCCCACGACACGTACGGGCGCATCGACATCGCGTTCAACAACGCCGGCATCAGCCCGCCCGAGGACGACTCGATCCTCGACACCGACCTCGACGCCTGGGACAGGGTGCAGCTGGTCAACCTCACGTCGGTCTACCTGTGCTGCAAGGCGGTGCTGCCGTACATGCTGGAGCAGAAGTCGGGCTCGATCATCAACACGGCGAGCTTCGTGGCCGTCATGGGTGCGGCCACGTCACAGATCTCCTACTCGGCGTCCAAGGGCGGCGTGCTCGCGATGACCCGCGAGCTCGGCGTGCAGTTCGCGCGTGACGGAATCCGGGTCAACGCCCTGTGCCCGGGTCCGGTCAACACCCCGCTGCTGAAGGAGCTGTTCGCCAAGGATGCCGAACGGGCCGCCCGACGTCTGGTCCACGTCCCGATGGGCCGGTTCGGTGAGCCCGAGGAGATGGCCAACGCCGTGCTGTTCCTGGCCTCCGACGAGTCGAGCTTCATGACGGCGTCGACGTTCCTCGTCGACGGCGGCATCTCGGGCGCGTACGTCACGCCGCTCTGACAAGGGTGGTCGCGATGGGTGTGGACCGGCCGGTCATCGGCGTCTCGTGCTACGTCGAGGCCGTCGACCGCACTCCCTGGTCGGCGCAACGCAGCGCGGTGCTGCCACACGGGTACGTCGACCACCTCGAGCGCGCAGGGGCGCTCGTGGTGGTCCTCCCGCCCCGCCCGGATGCCGATGACGACCTGGCCGCCACCGTGCTCGCACGGCTCGACGGGCTGGTCATCGCCGGCGGCGCCGACGTGGAGGCGCAGCGCTACGCGGCGCCGCCGCACCCGACCTCCCAGGACCATCGTCCCGACCGGGACGCCTGGGAGCTCGCGCTCGCCCGGGTGTCCCAGGAACGCCGGATGCCGGTGCTCGGCATCTGCCGCGGCATGCAGGTGATGGCCGTCGCCGCCGGCGGGTTGCTCGAGCAGCACCTTCCGGACGCCGTCGGTCACGAGGCGCACTGCCCACAGCCGGGGACGTACTCGTCGCACTCCGTGACGCCCGTCGAGGGCAGCCGGCTGGCCGCGATCCTCGGCGGTGAGCCGCTCGACGTACTTACCTACCACCACCAGGCCGTGCGGCCGCAGTCGCTCGAGGGTACGGCCTACCGGGCGTCGGCCTGGCACGCGGACGGGACGCTCGAGGGGATGGAGGACCCGGCATCCGCCTTTCGCGTTGCCGTTCAATGGCACCCGGAGGCCGGGGACGATCCGCGACTGTTCGACGCATTGGTCGCTTCTGCGAGACAGCGCGGCGTGCGCGGGTGACAATCACCCGGTGACCAGGCTCAATCGACTTGCCATCGCCGCCGGCGCCGCCAGTGCTCTCGGAGCGCTCGCCGCAGCCGGCCGCGGGGTGAACGCGGCCATGGGCGCGCGCCCGGCCGGTGCCCGCCTCGAGCGGGTCCAGCGTTCGGCGTCCTACCGCGCCGGGGCGTTCCACAACACCAGCCGGGACACGTCCTCGATGCCGTCGGGTCAGCGTGACGTGCTCCGTCGCTTCCGCGACACCGCGCAGACCCGCAAGCCGGTCAAGCCCATCCCCGTCGTCAGCGCCTCGCACGAGCCGCGCCCCGACGGGCTGCACATCACGTGGTACGGACACGCATCGTGCCTCGTCGAGCTCGACGGTGTGCGGATCTTGCTCGACCCGGTGTGGAGCGACCGGTGCAGCCCCAGCCAGCACGTCGGGCCCAAGCGGCTGCACGCCGTCCCCGTGCCGCTGACCGGGCTCGGCAGGGTCGACGCCGTCGTCATCTCCCACGACCACTACGACCACCTCGACATGGACACGGTGCGCCAGCTGGCTGGGCTCACCGAGGCCGTCTTCCTCGTCCCGCTCGGCGTCGGTGCCCACCTGGACGCGTGGGGCGTGACCGCCTCCCGCATCGTCGAGTGTGACTGGGAGGAGGGCCACGACGTCGGGGGCGTTCGCCTCACCGCCGTCGAGGCCCAGCACTTCTCCGGGCGGGGCCTGCGCCGCGACGGGACGTTGTGGGCCTCATGGGTGCTCGCAGGTCAGGGCGGGCGCGTGTTCTTCAGCGGCGACTCCGGGTTCTTCGACGGCTATCAGCGGATCGGCGACGTCCACGGGCCGTTCGACGCCGCACTGATGGCCGTGGGGGCCTACGACCCGGCGTGGCACGACATCCACCTCGACCCCGAGGAGGCCGTCGAGGCCACCCGGCTGATGGGTGGCGGCCTGTTGCTGCCCATCCACTGGTGCACCTTCGTCCTGGCGCCGCACCCGTGGGCCGAACCGGTGGAGCGGCTGCTCGCGGCGGCGGCTGGTGCCGGGGTGGCGGTCACGGTGCCCAAGGTGGGGGAGCGGGTCGACCCGAGCGCTCCGCCGGAGTCCGATTCCTGGTGGGCGACGCTCGGCGCTTGACGCGAGTGTCAGCCCGTGCACCGCAACAGGTAAAGGATCAGTCAGAAATCGGAGCAGATCGTCCTGCCGGATGAGGGGTCGTGGTGCACTGTGCGCGCAGTGACCGACCCAGGGGGGTCCACCCACCACCTTTCCCGACAGGATGCGCCCATGTCACGACGTCCCACCCACGCAGCGCGAACAGCGCTCGCAACCCTGGCTGCCGCAGCCCTCGCCGCAGGCTTGGTCCCGGCGACCGCCACCGCCGCGGGCACTGCGGAGCCCGACCCTCGAGCCAACGTCACCGCGCCCCGGGCCACCCCCGACAAGGACGTCGTCAAGCGCACGGGGCCCAAGGACAAGCTGGGCCAGCACGACCGCACCCTGCTGGAGAAGGCCCGCACCGAGGGCGAGAAGCGGGTGACCCTGCTCATCGCCACCGAGAAGGGGGCCACCGAGAGCGTCGCCGCGTCGGTCAGGGCCAACGGCGGCTTCACGGGCATGACCAACGACCGCATCGGCTACGTGCGGGCCACGGTCCCGACCGCGTCCGTGGAGAAGGTCGCGGGCCTGGCCACGGTGCTGGCCGTCGACCTCAACGAGTCGATCCCACTTCCCGACCCATCGGTCGAGGCCGCGGGACGCGCGGGGGCCACGGCATCCGTCGACGCCCCCGGGCCCTCGACCCCCGAGGCGAACCCGTACTTGCCGACGAACGAGACCGGCTCGGTGGACTTCAGGGCCGCGCACCCGACCTGGGACGGCCGCGGTGTCACCATCGGCGTCATCGACTCCGGTGTCGACCTCGACCACCCGTCGCTGCAGACGACGACCACCGGTCAGCGCAAGATCGTCGACTGGGTGACCGCGACCGACCCCCTGTTCGACGGGGACGCGACGTGGCGGGCCATGCTCTCCGACGTGACCGGCCCCACCGCCTCGTACCAGGGGTCGACGTGGACCCTGCCCTCCACCGGCACGTACAAGATCAACCGGTTCAGCGAGAGCATCACCGCGGCCAGCGAGCCCGGTGGCGACGTCAACCGCGACGGTGACACCTCCGACCGCTTCGGGGTGCTGTTCAACCCGTCGACCAACGACACGTGGGTCGACGCGAACCAGAACCTCACCTTCGAGGCCGGCGAGAGGATGCGCCCCTACAAGGAGAACTTCGACGTCCGCCACTTCGGCACCGACAACCCGGCGACCGACGTCGTCGAGCGGATGCCGTTCGTCGTCGAGTACCGCAAGGGCGTCGACGTCACCCCGGCGGGTCTGCCCGGCACCGCCGACTTCGTCAACATCGGGATCGTCGAGGACGCCCACGGCAGCCACGTCGCCGGCATCGCAGCGGGCAACAGCCTCTTCGGTGGCGCGGTCGACGGCCAGGCCCCCGGCGCCCAGGTCGTCTCCTCCCGCGCGTGCACCTGGGGCGGAGGCTGCACCGCGGCGGCCCTCACCGACGGCATGGTCGACCTCGTGGCCAACCGTGGCGTCGACGTCGTGAACATGTCGATCGGTGGCCTGCCCGCGCTCAACGACGGCAACAACGCCCGAGCACGCCTCTACGACGCCCTCATCGACGAGTACGGCGTCCAGCTGTTCATCTCGGCGGGCAACAGCGGCGCCGGCATCAACACCATCGGGGACCCGTCCGTCGCGACGCGCGTGGTCAGTGTGGCCTCGTCGGTGAGCAAGCAGACCTGGCTGTCGAACTACGGCTCGGTCGTCTCCACGCCGCTGACGCTGCACAACTACTCCTCGCGCGGCCCGCGTGAGGACGGCGGCTTCAAGCCCGACATCATGGCTCCCGGCTCGGCCGTCTCGACGGTGCCGCAGTGGCTGGCCCAGCCCGGCGTCGCGGAGACCGGCTACACCCTGCCCGTCGGGTACGCCATGTTCAACGGCACCTCGATGGCATCCCCGCAGGCGGCAGGCGGAGCGGCCCTGCTGCTCTCGGCCGGTTTCGCCACCGGCACGCCGATCACGCCCGCCCAGCTGCGCGAGTCGATGTACAGCACGGCTGACTTCGTCAAGGGGGTCGAGGCGGTGTCCCAGGGCACTGGCCAGCTCGACGTCCCGAGCACGTGGGGTCTGCTCAGCACCCGCCCGGCAACCCGCACCATGACGACCGACGCCCCGGTCTGCACCGTGATCTCCGACTTCCTGGCCACCCCCGATCGCGGCACGGGCGTCTACAACCGCTGCGCCGCTGACGATGGCGGACACCAGGTCGGCCAGAGCAAGACCTACAAGGTCGCGGTGACCCGCACGTCCGGCGCGGGCGGGGCGGTGGACCACCGCGTCCGTCTCATCGGCAACGACGGCACCTTCACCGTTCCGACGTCGGCCTCGCTGCGGCTGGACCGGGCGCAGACCATCAACGTCGTGGCCAAGCCGCAGACGGCTGGCCTGCACTCGGCGATCCTCGTCGTCGATGACCCGCGCACCGGGGTCGTCGACCACCGGATCATGCTCGCGGTCGTGGCGGCAGAGGACCTCGGGGCACCGGCCTACACCCTGACCAGGACCGGTGAGGTCGAGCGCAACCTCGTCAAGCGGCACTTCGTCACCGTTCCGAAGGGCGCCAAGGCCCTGCAGGTCAACCTCGAGGGCATCGCGACGAACAGCCAGGTTCGCTGGATCGCGTTCAACCCGTACGGTGTCCCGGTCGACAGCACCGCGACGACCCAGTGCTACACGAACTTCCCCGGCTCGCCGTGCAACGCGAACTCGCGGGCGTACAGCGACCCGATCCCGGGTGTCTGGGAGCTCATCGTGGAGTCGCGGCGTACCTCGCCGTTCCTCGACAACCCGTACCGCCTCACCGCCTCGGCCCAGGGCGTGACGGTCGACCCGGCCATCCGGACCGTCGACGCACCGATCGGCGTGGCCACCCCGGTCTCGTGGACGGTGCGCAACGACTTCGGCCCGGCGACGGTGACGCCCCGGGGCGGCAACCTCGGGTCGGCGCTCAGCCAGCGCCCGAGCATCGCCGACGCGGCATCCCAGGAGTTCGAGGTCGTGGTACCGGCGGGCGCGCAGCGCCTCGACGTGACCATCGGCAACCCCTCGGACCTGTCCGCCGACCTCGACCTGACGGTCAGGAACGCGGCCGGCGCCGTGGTCGGTCAGGATGCCGACGGTGACTCCGAGGAGTCGGTCTCGATCGCCAGCCCGGCGCCGGGGACGTACACGGTGGTCGTCGACGGGTACTCCGTGCCCGCAGGCACGACCGACTACGACTACCTCGACGTGTTCTTCTCCTCGGCACTCGGGACGCTCACGGTGCCCGGCACCGCCGTCACCCTCACCGGTGGGCAGTCGGCCACGCTCAGCGGGACCCTGACAGCCACCGCCCCGGCACCCGCCGGACGCCAGCTGTTCGGCGAGATGAACGTCGTCACGCCGGCCGGTGCGGTCCTCGGAACGGGGCCGGTGCTCGTCTCCGCCCCCTGACTCCCGATGGGGAAGGCGGCGACCCTCGCACGGGGTCGCCGCCTTCGTCGTGCGGTCAGCGGCCCGGATGCCGTCCGTCCGGCGCCGCCAGCATGTGGACGCCCCGTATGCCGGGTGGTGGCTGTCGTGCGAGAGTGGGCTCGTGACGCTTCCTGTGGCCACCGCCACGCTCATTATCGGCTAGCGCGACGAGCACTCCTCGTCGCGCAGACCTCCCGCACCCGGGGGGTCTTTTGCTTGTCGGGAGCGTCGCGGGCGCGGCGTGACCGGGGAGCGAAGGTCGTCCGCCCACACCCCCGGGCGGCACGGCAGCAGCGCCGGCCCGAGAATGGACACGAGCAGCACACGTCATCGCCCCGGCCCGCAAGGGCCGGGGCACACGACGCCGGGTGAACCGGCAGACCGATCCGGGTGAAGCACCGATGAGTGACCTCCACGTCTACGACACGACGCTGCGCGACGGCGCCCAGCAGGAGGGGCTCAACCTCTCCGTGGCCGACAAGCTCGCCATCGCGTCGCACCTCGACGAGCTGGGGGTTGGCTACATCGAGGGTGGGTGGCCGGGAGCGAACCCCAAGGACACCGAGTTCTTCGCCCGCGCGGCCCGGGACCTCTCCCTGCGCAACGCGACCCTCGCGGCCTTCGGCGCCACCCGCCGCGCCGGTGGCCGGGCCTCGACCGACCCCCTCGTGCGGGCCCTGCTCGACTCCCGGGCCCAGGTCGTCACCCTCGTCGCGAAGTCGCACACCGGTCACGTCGAGCGTGCGCTGCGCACCACGCTCGCCGAGAACCTCGAGATGATCCGCGACACGGTCTCCTTCCTGCGAGCCGAGGGGCGGCGGGTCTTCCTCGATGCCGAGCACTTCTTCGACGGCTACGCGACCGACCGTGCCTACGCCCTCGAGGCGGTGCGGGTGGCGGCCGAGTCCGGTGCCGAGGTCATCGCCCTGTGCGACACCAATGGCGGGATGCTGCCCGACCAGGTCGCCGACGTCGTGCGAGACGTCGTGGTCAGCACCGGCGCGCGGATCGGCATCCACTGCCACAACGACACCGGCTGCGCCGTCGCCAACTCGATGGCCGCGGTCGACGCGGGCGCCACGCACGTGCAGGGGACCGTCAACGGCTACGGGGAGCGCACGGGCAACGCCGACCTTCTCACCGTCGTCGCCAACCTCCAGCTCAAGAAGGGCTTCGAGCTGCTCGAGCCACACCGGCTCCAGGAGTCGACCCGCATCGCGCACGCGATCGCCGAGGTGACCAACGTTCCGGCCTACTCGCGCCAGCCCTACGTCGGGTCCAGCGCCTTCGCCCACAAGGCCGGCCTGCACGCGAGCGCCATCAAGGTCGACCCGGACCTCTACCAGCACATGGACCCCAAGCACGTGGGCAACGACATGCGAATGCTGGTGTCGGACATGGCTGGTCGGGCCTCGATCGAGCTGAAGTCACGCGAGCTCGGCTTCGACCTCGACCCCGCCGACGAGGCGGATGCCGGCACGCTCGCCCGGGTGTTGCGTGCCGTCAAGGACAAGGAGCTGCGCGGCTACACCTTCGACGCCGCGGACGCGAGCTTCGAGCTGCTCCTGCGCCGCGAGGTCGCCGGTGCCCTCCCCGTGTTCTTCGACGTCGAGTCCTGGCGCGTCATCACCGACGCGCGCGGAGAGGATGACGCCCTGTCCGAGGCCACCGTCAAGCTGAGCGCCGCCGGGGAGCGGGTGGTGCAGACCGGCGAGGGGAACGGGCCGGTCAACGCGCTCGACCACGCGCTGCGTGCAGCCCTCGCCGCGGCCTACCCGGAGATCGGCCACCTCGAGCTCATCGACTACAAGGTGCGCATCCTCGACGCCGCACACGGCACGGATGCCGTGACCCGCGTGCTCATCGAGACCTCCGACGGCACCACCTCGTGGATGACGATCGGCGTCGCCGCGAACATCCTCGAGGCGTCGTGGGACGCCCTCGTGGAGTCGGTCACGTACGGGCTGGTGCGGGCGGGCGTCGCTCCCCGCTTACGCCGCGCCGGGCTCGCCACGAGTGCGCAGGTGGTCGCTGGGGCAGCCACCTGCGCACTTGCGCCAGAAGATCGGCGGAGGATTTCCACCATTTCGGGCCCGAACTGCACTAGTTTCCGGCCATGGCCCGCATCCGTCGGGCCGTTCGGCACTGTGGCAGGAGATGTGTGTGAAGCAGCGAAACAGGAATGCGACCAAGGTCGGGGTGCTCGCGGTGGCGGGAGCGCTCTGCGGAGCGGCAGCCCTCGGCGGCCAGGC
>DATIAB010000232.1:0-2929 GCA_035458265.1 Ornithinibacter sp.
CAGGTGCACGGATCCACGAGCGGTATCACCTCGACCCGGGCTCAGCCGAAGCGGCGGCGGCTGGCCAGCGCCTCGCGCAGCTCGTGGTCGGCGTCGACGAGCGCGCGCCGCACCCCGGGCGTGAGGTCGCCGCGCGCGAGCATCGCCGTCGACGCCGCGAGCGACCCCTCCTCGACGAGCTGCGTCGGGTGCATGGCACTCACCACCCGGGACACGGCGTCGTCACCCATCCGGGCCGACAGGCCGACGAGGAGGTCGCCGACCCGGTCCACGTAGGGGCGCACGAGCGCGGCATCCGGCGCCGTCCAGAACCCACCTGCGATGGCCAGGGCCGCGTAGTTCGACAGGTCCGGGTCATCTCGCAGCCGGGCCCAGGCCCACTCCTTGGCTGCCGGGGTCGGGCGCACGGCGCGCACCCCGAGCGCCGCGAGTGCGCCTGCCAACGAGCGGTCGCCCGCCTCCGCCGCCTCGATCTCGTCGTCACCCACCAGGCCCAGGGTCGCGAGCCGGCGCAGCACCGCCCACCGGAAGTCGTCGTCACCGACCAGGACACCGGGGATGCCGTCGCCCGCCTCCCAGCGCCGCAGCCGGTCCACGTCCGAGCCGGTTCGAGCCCAGACACGGGCGGCGAGCACGGCCCGCGCATCACCCACATCACCGCCATCACCCGAGGAGCCCGGCACGCCGGCCGACCGCGAGAGCAGGGCGTCCGCGGCATCCGCGACCTGCGCGAGGGCGCCCTCCTGCTCGGCCGGCGGCAGGAACCGTGGCACGACCTGGCTCGTCATGAGCAGCGCGACCCGCGAAAGCACCGCCGCCGACTCCTCGCGTGGCCAGGCCGCGACGAAGACGTCCAGGACCGTGCGGGGGTCGACCTCGGCCCGGGCGACCAAGCCGAGCAGCGAGACCCACAGCACCGATCGGGCCGACGCATCGGGGACGTCGACGAGGCTGGCTGCCAGGGCGTGGACCGTCGCCGGGTCGAGCGAGACCTCGGCCCAGGTGAGGTCAGCGGCGTTGGGCACGACGAGCGCACCGGCGGGCAGGGCAGCGAGTTCGGGCACCGGGGTGCGCTCCCCCTCCACGACGAGGTCGACCCGGGCCACCTCCCGACCTCCGGCGAAGGCCGCGACGTCCAGGGTGTGCGGGCGGTCCGCGGGGTGGTCGTCCGGCGCGCGGCGGGTGAGCACGTCGCCGTCCACACCGATCCGGTCGGCGCCTGCGGTCTCCAGCCAGGCCGCGCTCCACGCCGTGAGCGAGCGATCCGCCGACGCCTCGATCGCGGCGATGAACTCCGCGAGCTCTCCGTTGCCGAACGCGTGCGAGCGCAGGTAACCGCCCACGCCGGCCACGAACGCCTCGTCGCCGACGTGCGCGATGAGCTGGCGCAGCACCGAGGCACCCTTGGCGTAGGAGATGCCGTCGAAGTTGCCGAGCGCCGACTGGGCGTCGGGGGCGGGGGACCCCGCGACGGGGTGGGTGCTCGGGGCCCGTTCGGCGGCATACCCCCACAGCTTGCGGTTGACACCGAACTCGACCCAGGCGTCGTCGAACTCCCCGCCTGCGGACGAGACCCGATAGGCCATGTACTCGGCGAACGACTCGTTGAGCCACAGGTCGTCCCACCAGCGCATGGTCACGAGGTCGCCGAACCACATGTGTGCCATCTCGTGGGCGATGGTGTTGCTGCGCTGGAACACCTGGTCGGGGGTGGTGGCCCCGCGGAAGATCATCTGGTCGCGGAAGGTCACGCAGCCCGGGTTCTCCATCGCCCCGGCGTTGAACTCGGGCACGAACACCTGGTGGTACTGCCCGAACGGGTACCGGATGCCGAACAGGCGGTGGTACTCGTCGAAGCAGGCCGCCGTCGTCTCGAGGATCTGCGCGGCCTGCTTGCGCAGGTGGGGTTCCAGGGAGCGTCGGGCGTGGACACCGAGCGGGATGCCGTCGTGCTCGCCATGCACCGACGCCCACGGTCCGGCGCAGACCGTGACGAAGTACGTGGCGAGCGCTGCGGTGGTCGCCAGGGAGGTGCGGCCCGGGGCGACCGGGGTCGCGCCGCCGTTGCCGAGCACCGTCCACTCCTGCGGGGCGGTGACCGTGACCGAGTACGGCGCCTTGAGGTCGGGCTGGTCGAAGCACGCGTAGACCGTGGGCGCGGCATCGAGGAAGAGGTGGCCGTAGACGTAGTCCTCGCCGTCGGCGGGGTCGGTGCTGCGGTGCAGCCCCTGCCCGTCGTGGCTGTAGGCCATCGTCGCGTCGACCTCGAGGACGTTGTGCGCGCAGAGGTCGGTGAGCGTCAGCCGGCCGTCGACCACGGATGCCGGGTCGAGCCCAGTTCCGTTGAGCGAGAGGGAGTGCAGCTCGCGGGCGCGCACGTCGACGAAGGTCGAGGCCCCGGGCCGGCGGCAGGTGAAGCGGATCGTCGTGCGCGAGCCGAAGACCTGCGTGCCACGGTCGAGGTCGAGGTCGACGTCCATGGCGTCGACGGCGACGAGCGCGGCGCGGGCGGTGGCCTCGGACCTGGTGAGGGACGGCATCCCCCCACCCAACCAGACCTCCCCGCCGAACTCGCCATGAGTGCGCTGGCGATCGCCAGGGCGACCACGAGCGCACTCATGGCGGAACGGGGTTGCGGATAGTTAGTTAGTACAGTTTACTAACTTCTATGACACCCACCCCGCGCCGCGTCCGGACCTCCGCTGCGGTCCTCCCGGCCGATGGTCGACGGCAGAACCTCTCCCTGGTCCTGCAGACCCTGCGGCGCCTCGGCCCGACGAGCCGCGCCCAGCTGGCCCGCGAGGTCGGCGTCACGAAGGTGACCATGTCGGCCCTGGTCGCCGACCTCGTCGACGAGGGGCGCGTCCTCGACGTGGGCACCGCCGAGCAGGCCGGCCCCGGCAAGCGGGCGACCCTGGTCGACCTCGAC
>DATIAB010000233.1:0-23870 GCA_035458265.1 Ornithinibacter sp.
AGGGGTCGAGGCTGTCCTGGTAGAAGGTCGACAGCGCCGAGACGGCCGAGGAGAGCACCGGCATCGGGTGCGCATCGCGCGGGAAGCCCTGGAAGAAGCCCTTGAGGTCCTCGTGGAGCATCGTGTGCTGGCTGATCCGCCGCTCGAAGTCGGCGAGCTCGCTCGGCGACGGCAGCTCGCCGTAGATGAGGAGGTACGAGGTCTCGATGAAGTTCGAGTGCTTCGCCAGCTGCTCGATCGGGTACCCGCGATACCTCAGGATGCCGGCGTCACCGTCGATGTACGTGATGGCGCTCGTACAGCTCGCGGTGTTCGTGAAGCCACCGTCGAGGGTGACGTTGCCGGTCTCCTTCATCAGGGTGGAGATGTCGTAGCCGCCGTTGCCCTCCGTGGCCCGAAGGAGAGGCAGATCGAGCTGCTTGCCGGCAGCGGACAGGATGGCACCGTCAGTCATGTCTGTTGTCCTTCGCGAGGGGCAGGGAACGTTTCGACCCTACCGTCCGGGCTCCGAGCCAGGAACTTGGAGGCGCCCCGCGGTGATCCGGGTGGTCACGCGAGGCGACGAACGGCCGCCTCGATGCGCTCGTCGGTCGCCGTGAGCGCGATCCGCACGTGCTGCCGTCCGGCCGGGCCGTAGAAGTCGCCCGGGGCAGCGAGGATGCCGCGCGCGGCCAGCCGCTCGATGCTCACCCGGCAGTCCTCCCCCGCGCTCGCCCAGAGGTACAGCCCGGCCTCGGAGTCGTCGACCCGCAGGCCGAACGCCTCGACCGCCGGCAGCAGCGCAGCCCGGCGGGCGCCATAGCGCGCCTTCTGCAGCGCGACGTGGTCGGCGTCGGCCAGCGCCGCGAGCATGGCCCGCTGCACCGGCCAGGGCACGATCATCCCGGCGTGCTTGCGCACCTCGAGCAGCCGGGAGACCAGCACCGGGTCGCCGGCGACGAAGGCGCCGCGGTAGCCGGCGAAGTTCGACTGCTTCGACAGCGAGTAGACGCTCAGCAGCCCCTCGTGGGACCCTCCCGTGACCCGCGGGTCGAGGATCGACGGCGTCGTGGGCGGCTCGCGCGAACCCGCCTCGCGGGGACGCCAGTCGAGCTCGGCATAGCACTCGTCGGACGCGACGACGACACCGTGGGCTCGTGCCCACGACACGACCTTCGCGAGGTGCTCGATGCCCAGGACCTTGCCGGTGGGGTTTCCGGGAGTGTTGAGCCACAGCAGCTTCGGCGTCGTGGCTGCTGTCAGCGGACCGAGCGCCGTCAGGGCGTCGACGGCCACCGGCGTGGCGCCCGCGAGTCGCGCTCCGACGTCGTAGGTCGGGTAGGCAACCCGGGGAAACGCCACGACGTCCCCGGGGCCCAGCCCCAGGAGCACCGGTAGCCAGGCGACGAGCTCCTTGGAGCCGATCGTCGGCAGCACGCCGGCGGGGTCGACATCGGGGACCCCGCGCCGCGCCGCGAACCATGCGGACACGGCCTCACGCAGGTCGGCCGTGCCCCACGTCAGCGGGTACCCGTGCGCGTCGGAGGCGGCCGCGAGGGCGTCGCGGATGATCCGCGGAGTGGGGTCGACGGGTGTGCCGACCGACAGGTCGACCAGACCCGCCCCGGCATCCCCCTCGATGGCCGGGTCGGAAAAGGCACTCGCCCGCTCCTTGGTCGGAGCGAGCGAGTCCCAGGGAAAGTCGGGGAGCGAGAGCACCCGGTGGCCCTCGTCCTACTCGTCGTGCTCCTGCGGGGGCAGCGCGGCGATGATCGGGTGGTCCTTGGCGATCATGCCGAGCTTGGCGGCGCCACCCGGGCTGCCGAGGTCGTCGAAGAACTCGACGTTGGCCTTGTAGTACTCGGCCCACTGCTCGGGGACGTCGTCCTCGTAGTAGATCGCCTCGACGGGACAGACCGGCTCACAGGCACCGCAGTCGACGCACTCGTCGGGGTGGATGTAGAGACTGCGTTCACCCTCGTAGATGCAGTCGACGGGACATTCCTCGATGCAGGCCTTGTCCTTGAGGTCGACACAGGGCTGCGCGATCACGTACGTCATGGCGCACATACTATGCGGGCCATGGACGAGCGTGCGGGTCGGCCGGATCGTGGCCCGCGCGTCGGGTCGCGTGTCGTCGTGCGGCACGTCCTGCCACAGCCCGACGCCCTGACCGGGGCGACCCTCACCGACGTGGTCGGCGACCTCGTGGCGCAGGATGCCGACACCCTCACCGTGCGCACGCGCCGGGGCGTCGTGGCCGTCCCCCGCCACCTCGTGACCGCCCTCAAGGAGATCCCGCCGACGCCCTCACGCCGCGGCAGCCCGCACCGGGCCCTGTCCGTCGAGGACCTCCAGCGCGTCATGGTCGGCGCGTGGCCGGCGATGGAGACCGAGCGGCTCGGTGACTGGGTGCTGCGCGCCTCTCGGGGCTTCACCCAACGGGCCAACTCGGTCGTCACGGCGGGCAGTCCCGGCATCCCGATCCCCGCTGCGCTGGATGCCGTCGAACGCTGGTACGGCGCACGCGGACTCCCGGCCAACCTCACCCTCGCCGGCCCCGTCGGGTTCGACCCGGCATCCGATGCCGTGGGTGAGGCGGCGCTCCGCCGCGGCTACCGCGCGCGCGTGCCCACCGTGACGCTCACCGCCCCCACCCGACTCATGGCGAACCACCCACCCCGAGACGCCCTGAACCGCCCTGCTGCGGTGGGTGAGTCGCAAGAAGTCGAGGTCGGCGACGTGTTGACCGACGGGTGGTTCGCGGCCTACCGGGCCTACCGTCCGGTCGACGAGGCTGCTGCGCGGGCCATCCTCACCGGTTCGCCCGCGCAGGTGTTCGCCACGGCGACGGATGCCGCGGGTCGGGTCGTCGGCATCGGTCGCCTCGGGGTGGCCTCGGGCTGGGGTGGCCTCGCGGCCATGTGGGTCGACCCCTCCGCTCGACGGGAGGGCCTGGGATCACGGCTGCTGACCGCGCTGTCGCGGGCAGCCGACGAGGCCGCAGTCGCCTCACTGCACCTGCAGACCGACTCCGACAACACCTCGGCGCTCGGGCTGTACGAGCGGCGCGGATTCGAGCGTCACCACGAGTACGTCAACCTCGTCCGCCCCGGCCCGTGAGCGGGTCTGCGGGTTACGGGGGCGTCAGGGCCTGGGGTTGGTGCAGGTGACGTCGTCCTCGGGGCGGTAGTTCGTCGTGAACTTCTCGGTCTTCACGACCTTCCCACCCTCCTTGATGATCCGGCCGACGTTGACCTTGAAGCCGACGACAGGGCTCTGGTTGATGCAGTCTGGGCCGTCGTCGGTGTACTTCTTGGGCTGCACGAAGTCGTAGCGCTCGCTCTTGGTCGCCGTGACGTCGTACTTCTTGGTGCCCCAGAAGTTGACGGTCATCGAGGTGTTGGTCGTGATGATCTCGATGCGGACCCCACCGTCGGTGGTGTTCGTGAACTTGTTGTGCAGGTCGGGCCACGAGATCGTCGCCTCACGGCCTTCGGGGTAGCGCGAGATGTAGTAGTAGTGCGGCGTCCACTCGTCGAGCTGCATCCCCGAGAAGAAGGCCGCGTTGAAGATCGTCGTCGACACCTGTGAGATGCCGCCGCCGTACTGGCTCGCGGCCCGGCCCCCACGGATGATCCCCGCCTTGACGTAGCCCTTGTCAGGCGTGCGCTCACCGAGGACGCCGTTCATGCTGAACTGGCCGCCGGGCGGGATGTAGGTGCCGTTGATGATCTTCGACGCGAGCTTGATGTTGGCCACCCGCGGCTGCCCGGACTGGTAGTTCGTCGTGAAGGAGGAGATCTTCTCCTTCGGGAGGGTGGCCTTGGCGATCGCCGTCGTGAACTTCGGCTCCACGGCCTTGGTGGCCACCGTCGCGGCGCGTGCCGGCGTCGAGATGGCCTTCCACACCTCGGTCTGGATGGACGCGTCGTCCAGGACGAGCCCCGACACGTGCGCCTTGACGCTCGGGGTGCTTCCGGAGAAGGTCACGACGGCGTCCTTGGCGACCACCTCGGCGCCCGACGTCCTCGCGGCTGCGTGGACCACGGCCGCGAGCTTCTTCGCGTCGGCCTGCGGGGTCACGGTGCCGGACTCATCCGGCGTCAGGAGGATGGCCGGTGCGAACGCCTCCGGAGTGAGGGTGAACGACTTCTCCCCGGCTGTGATGGTCACCGGTGCGGACACGGCGACATCGGCGAACTCGCTCTTGACCCGGGCGAGCTCCTGCGCGGACACCTTCGGTTCGAGGGTGGTGGCAGCGACGGTGACGCTGCCCTGCGCCGGCCACCAGCGCTGCACGGCGGCCATGGTGCCCGCGACGTCGGTGCGCGTGCCGGCCACGGGCTCCGTGAGGGTGGCCTTGCCGCCCGCAACCGACACCGAGCCCTCGACGGGCTCGGCGTCGAGCTCGTCCCGGGCTGCCTCGACGCTCTTCGCGAACGCGGCCTCGTCGACGGTGACGACCGCGCTCTCCTCCGAACCGCCCGACACGGTGCGCCACACGGAGGCCGGAGCGAGCGAGAAGCCGACGAGACGCTCGACGGTCGCCTCGACGTCGACGGCCACGCCCAGGTCCTGGGGGAGGCGCTCGACCTCGCCCGCCGTGGACGTCAGCGTGATCGGTGTGGCCGCTGCGTCCCCGAGCGCCGTGGTCAGCGTGGCGCGAGCCTTGTCGGCATCCTGCCCGCCGACGGCAACCCCGGCGACGGTCGTGCCCCGAGGCACCCGGTCACCCAGCACGACCGCCGCCGCCACGTAGGCGGCCACGAGAGCCACGAGCCCGGCACCGACGGCGAGGGGCCAGCGGCGACGTGACGGTAGGGGCTCGGCGAGGTCGTACTCGTCCATGGTGTGGTGGGTCATGCGATGCTCCCGTAGCTTCCTCGGAAGTGGACCAGGGCCGGACCCACCGTGTCGGGCAGGGTGACGGACAGGACCTGCGCGACGACGATCGCGTGGTCACCTGCCGGGTGGGTGTCAGTGACCCGACACTCGAGCTGCATGAGGGCGCCGTCGAGCAGCGCCATGCCCGTCTGCCCACCGCGGCGGTGGGGGGCGCGGTCAAGCTGTCCGTGCAGGGGACGGCCGGGAGTGGCGAACCACTGCGCCAGCGGCCGCTGGTCAGCGGAGAGCACGCTCACCCCGAAGACGCCGGCCTGGGCGACCGCGGCGAGCCAACGGGTCTCGTTCTCGACGCAGACGAGCACCAGCAGGGGGTCGAGCGAGACGGATGTGAGGGTGTCGGCCGTCATGGCGTGGTCGTGACCTGCGGTGGTCGTCGTGAGAACCGTGACACCCGACACGAGGCGACCCATCGCCTGGCGGAAGCGCGCAGGGTCGAGGGCGTCCTGGCTCACGCTGCTCCCTCCTGCCGAGACGGGCTGACCGGTGTCGGGGTCGAGCCGGGCGAAACCCTCGCGCCCCGCGAGCCGGGCCACGACGTGGTTGGACAAGGCATACCACCCGTCCCCGACGACCACCTGGGTCTCGTGGAAGCCCAGGGCCTTGGACTGGGCCGCGACGACGGTGGGGTCGATGACCGCGTGCGTCACCACGGCATCGGGAACGACGGACGAGGCGAACGGGTCACGGGGGCCGGGCACGACGAGCCCGAGGTCATCCGGCACGTGCTCGGCCAGCCAGGCCCGGTCCTCCAAGACCCATGACTGCGGCGTGAGCACGGCGTACAACGCGGGGGCGTCGGCCCGGGACGCCAGGGCGCGGACGGTGGCCTCGTGGGTGCGCACGTGGTCGGGGTGCCAGTAGCCACCGGTCGCGTCGTAGGTCACGACGACGTCCGGGCGCACCGCGTCGAGCACCTCACCGATCGCCGAGGCCGCCTCGGCGAGGTCGACCCCGGCCCACGCACGGGGGTGCGACGCTGCTGGGGACCCCACCATGCCCGAGTCGCGGTATGCCGTCGGCTCGCCGGGCGATGTCACGCCGAGCAGGTGGTGGGTCACCCCCAAGGACGCCATGGCGCCCTCCAGCTCGACGCGGCGGTGCGCGGCGAGGGGGTCTCCCGCAGCGCCCTCGAGATGGGCCAGGTGCTCGGGGATGACCTCTCCCTCCTCGCCGAGCGTGCACGTGAGCACGTGGACCTCGTCTCCGCGGGCCACGTGGTGGGCCAGGGCCACCCCGGTGGCCAGGGTCTCGTCGTCGGGGTGGGCATGGACGAAGAGCAGTCGCGGACGTCGACCGGCGACAGCGACACCGTCGAGGAGCCCCTTCACCGGGCCACCGCGATGTCGGCGAACTCGATGACGCCGCCGGCGATGGTGTTCGCCGAGAGGTTGCGGATATCTGACCCCGCCACGTACAGGGCGCGACGCTCGGCGAGGCCGATGTAGGCCCCCTGCTCCATCAGCGACTGGTCGGCCACGGCCCAGGCAGCCTCGCGCTCGTCCCGGTCGGCGATCTGCTGGATCTCGGCCATCCGCGCATTGAGCTCAGGATCGGCCCAGTAGCCGTAGTCCCGTCCCGGGCCGGCAGCCGTGAGGTTGATCGCGCTGTCGAACAGCGGGGGCAGGATGGTGGATGCCGACGCCCACGCCGGCGCCCAGTTGCTCCAGAAGAGGTCGACCTCCCCGGCCATGGCGGGGTTGCTGATCGCCGTGAAGTACTCGTCGACGATCGGCTTGGTCGTCGGCTCGAAGCCCGCGAGACGCCATCCGGCCACGAGGGCCGCCATGGCCTTGTCCGACGTGGCGGTGGAGCGGTAGGCGACGGTGAACGCCACCGGCTCCGCGGCCTTGGCCTCGGCGAGGAGTGCCTTGGCGCGCGCGGCATCCCCGCGGTCGCCGGCACCGATGGGGTCTCCCTGGTGAGCCGCCGCGAGCGAGCGAGGGATCAGCGAGCGAGCGGGGTCTGCCGCGGTCGCACCCCCGATCGCCGTGACGTACGCCTCGCGGTTGGTCGCCGCAGCAAGTGCCTGCCTGACGAGCGGGTTGCCGAAGACCGGGCTCTTGACGTTGGGCACGAGGTAGTCGACGACGCCCGTGCGTGGGTTGACCGAGCGCTCCTGCAGGCTCTCCACGGCGGTGATGTTCTGCTGGATCGCCGGGGGCGCCGAGCTGAGCGACACCGAGTGGCGACCGGTGACGGTGTCGGACATCACCTGCTGGGTGACGGCCTGCGTGTCCAGGCCCTCCTGGTAGGTGATGCGCTCCGGGTGGGCGCGGCGTACGGGGTCGGTGGCCCGGCTCCAGCTCGGGTTGCGGACGAAGGTGCCACCGGTGCCCGGCACCCAGCTGGCCTCGAGCATGTACGGGCCTGCGGAGAAGACGTCGTAGGCACCTTCGCCGGCGCGGTCCTCCGACTTCTTCACCGGCCCGAACGCCGGCTGGCTGACGAGCTCGTTGAAGTCGCTGAGCGGCGTGCTCAGGGTGAACGTGATCGTCTGGCCACTGCACGCCACGGCCTTGTCGAACGCCGCCTGCCCGGCCGCTGCGGTGGGTCCGGTCGCATAGGGGCCGGCATACGTGCTCGTCCCGTCGGCCTGCCGCGGGATCGCGAGCACGGCGAGGGCATCGGTGGAGCCGCCGGGGATTTCCTTCGTCGCGAAGGTTCGCGAGATCCCGTAGGCGACGTCGGCGCAGGTCACCGGGGTCCCGTCCTGCCACGACACTCCGTCACGAAGCGTGAAGGACCAGGTCTTGAGGTCCTTTCCCGCAGTGCCGGTGTCGGTCGCGAGGTCGCCGATGAGGCGGTCCTGAGCGTCGGGATCGGTGTCCGGCGCGTAGGCGGTCAGGGTGCGGGCGAAGACGCGCCCGGCAAAGGCCATGTCGTCACGCGAGGCGAGCCGTTGTGGGTCCCACGTCAGCACCGGGCCCAGCGTCAACGCCTGGATGGCGCCACCGTCACTGTCGACCCGGTCGCCGACGGCCGCGGTCGGCGTGGCCCGATCCGGGTCGGCGGTCGCGTCGTCACGCAGGACGAACACGCCCACGACCACCAGTGCAGCCACGAGGAGCGTGCCGAGCACCACGGCTGCCAGCCCGTGGTGCCCAGGCGCCACGGGAAGGCGCCGACGTCGCTGCGGACGCCGACCAGCGCGGGTCTGACCCGGGTCAGTGGCTCCGCTGTCGTTCGCGGACACCTGCGGTCAGCTCTTCCTCGCCCGAGCGGCGGCGCGGGCGCGCAGGGTCTGGTCGAGCTCGACCTTGCGGATGCGGATGGCCTCGGGGGTCACCTCGACGCACTCGTCCTCACGGCAGAACTCCAGCGACTGCTCGAGGGAGAGCGCGCGAGGGGGCGCGAGGCGCTCGAGGACGTCGGCACCTGCGGAGCGCACGTTGGTGAGCTTCTTCTCCTTGGTGATGTTGACGTCCATGTCGTCGACCCTGGAGTTCTCACCGACGATCATGCCCTCGTAGACCTCCGTCGTCGGAGACAGGAACATGGTGCCGCGCTCCTGCAGGTTCATCATCGCGTAGGCCGTGGCCACACCGGCGCGGTCGGACACGAGGGAACCGCTGACCCGGGTGGAGATGTCCCCGACCCACGGCTCGTAGCCCTCGAACACGTGGTGGGCGATACCGGTGCCACGGGTGTCGGTGAGGAACTGGGTGCGGAAGCCGATGAGACCGCGCGAGGGCACGAGGTACTCCATGCGCACCCACCCGGTGCCGTGGTTGGTCATCTGCTCCATGCGGCCCTTGCGGGCAGCGAGGAGCTGGGTGATGGGCCCGAGGTACTCCTCGGGAGTGTCGATCGTCACGCGCTCCATCGGCTCCTGCACCTTGCCGTCGACCACGCGGGTGACGACGACGGGCTTGCCGACGGTCAGCTCGTAGCCCTCACGGCGCATCTGCTCGACGAGGATCGCCAGCGCGAGCTCGCCACGGCCCTGTACCTCCCACGCGTCGGGACGCTCGGTCGCGAGCACGCGCATCGACACGTTGCCGACCAGCTCTCGGTCGAGGCGGTCCTTGACCAGGCGCGCCGTCACCTTGGCGCCCTTGACGCGCCCGGCCATCGGGCTGGTGTTGATCCCGATCGTCATCGAGATGGCGGGCTCGTCGACGGTGATGAGCGGCAGCGGGCGCGGGTCGTCGGCGTCGGCGAGGGTCTCGCCGATGGTGATCTCGGGGATGCCGGCCACCGCGATGATGTCGCCGGGACCGGCACTCTCGGCCGGTTTGCGCTCGAGCGCGTCGGTCATCAGGAGCTCGGTGATCTTGACCTTCTCCACGGTCCCGTCGCGGCGGCACCACGCCACCTGCTGGCCCTTGCGGATGGTGCCGTTGTGCACGCGCAGCAGGGCGAGTCGGCCGAGGAAGTTCGAGGCGTCGAGGTTGGTGACGTGCGCCTGCAGCGGAGCCTCGGAGTCGTACGACGGGGCCGGGATGGTCTCGATGATCGTGCGGAACAGCGGCTCGAGGTCCTCGCCGTCGGGCAGGCCGCCGTCCTGCGGGCGCGTCATCGAGGCGCGACCGGCCTTGGCCGAGGCGTAGACGATGGGGAACTCGAGCTGGTCCTGGTGGTGCTCGGCGTCGACCATGAGGTCCATGAACAGCTCGTAGACCTCGTCGACGACCTCGGCGATGCGCGCGTCCGGGCGGTCGACCTTGTTGATGCAGAGCACGACCGGCATCTTCAGTGCCAGGGCCTTGCGCAGCACGAAGCGGGTCTGGGGCAGCGGCCCCTCGCTCGCGTCCACGAGGAGCACGACTCCGTCGACCATCGACAGTCCCCGCTCCACCTCGCCACCGAAGTCGGCGTGACCGGGGGTGTCGATGATGTTGATCGTCATGCCGTCGGCCAG
This sequence comes from Ornithinibacter sp., assembly GCA_035458265.1. GTDB lineage: Bacteria > Actinomycetota > Actinomycetes > Actinomycetales > Dermatophilaceae > Fodinibacter. The sequence goes on from DATIAB010000233.1 coordinate 9,749, forward strand.
GCCTGCATCGAGTGCCGCCTTGCCGCCGTAGTGCACGGCGGTGTTCTTCGCGAGGATGGTGATGCCCTTCTCGCGCTCGAGGTCCCCGCTGTCCATCGCCCGGTCGGCGATGTGGTCGTGTTCACCGAAGGCTCCGGACTGCCAGAGCATCTTGTCGACCAGGGTGGTCTTTCCGTGGTCGACGTGGGCGACGATGGCGACGTTACGGAGATCGGCGCGGTGGGAGACAGGCATACCCACCAGTCTCTCAGGTATTGCGCCGCCCACCGAATCGGGTGTAACGCGCGAGAGCGGTGCAGGATCTACGCAGGGATCAGGTCTCACTTGGATAACCACTCGCGCGAGGGCGGTTTACCGGGCCGTTTTGCCGTTATGGTCACCGGCACGGAGGCAGGGGCAGAATCCACCGCCCCACCGCCGATACCAGACTCGACCGCCCACCCGGGCGACCCGAGGTTCGCATAACCCCAAGCGAGGTTGATCGATGAAGCTCAAGCGGAAGGTGCCGATCGTCCTGTTGACGGCGGCCGCCCTCACCGTGACCGGCTGCGCCGAGTCGGACCGTGAGCCGGAGTCCACCGACTCCGGAGCGGCCAGCGGCGAGTTCAAGGACACGTTCACGTTCGGCGCCGCAGGCGCACCCAAGTTGTTCGACCCGTTCTTCGCCACGGACGGCGAGACCTTCCGGGTCACCCGGCAGATCCACCAGGGCCTGCTCGGCGTGAAGCCCGGCACCGCCGACGTCCAGCCCGAGCTGGCCGAGAGCTGGACGCCCTCGGCCGACGGTCTCACCTGGGAGTTCAAGCTCAAGCAGGGCGTGACGTTCTCCGACGGCGAGCCGTTCGACGCTGCCGCCGTCTGCGCCAACTTCACCCGCATGTTCGAGCAGAAGGGTGCCGGCCAGACCGCAGCCGAGTACTGGGGCTACTTCTTCGGCTCGTTCAGCGACAAGCCCGAGGGCTCGCTGTACAAGTCGTGCGAGGCCAAGGACGCCGCCACCGCCGTCATCGGCATCACCCGCGCGACCTCGAGCTTCCCGACGATCCTGTCGCTCGACTCCTTCTCGATGCAGTCGCCGAAGGCGATGGAGGCCGGTGACGCCAACAACGTCGTCGCCGTCGGTGAGGGCTTCACCTACCCGGCATACGCCATGGCACCCGTCGGCATCGGCCCGTACAAGCTGGAGAGCTACGACGAGGCCAACAAGACGGTCACGCTCGTCGCGAACGACGCCTACTACGGCGACAAGCCGAAGACCGCGAAGATCATCTTCAAGATCATCCCCGACGAGGCCACCCGCCGCCAGGAGCTGCAGGCCGGCTCGATCGACGGCTACGACCTGCCCAACCCCGTGGACTGGAAGGGTCTGGGCGACGAGGGCAACAAGGTCGAGGTCCGCCCTGCCTTCAACATCCTCTACATGGGCCTGAACGCGAAGAAGAACCCCGTGCTGAAGGACCTCAAGGTCCGCCAGGCGCTCTCCCACGCGATCAACCGTGACCAGATGGTCTCGACCCAGCTCCCCGAGGGCGCCCTGGCCGCGAGCCAGTTCATGCCCGAGGCGGTGTCGGGTTACAACTCCTCGTTGCAGCCGACGCCCTACGACCCGGAGAAGGCCAAGGCCCTGCTCAAGGAGGCCGGTGCCGAGGGGATGACGCTGCAGTTCGCGTTCCCGACCGACGTCACGCGCCCCTACATGCCGAACCCGCAGAAGATCCACGACGCCTTCAAGAAGGACCTCGAGGCCGTGGGCATCAAGGTCGAGGTCATCAGCAAGCCCTGGAACGGCGGGTACCTCGACGACGCCAGCGCCGGCAACTACGACGCCTGGCTCCTGGGTTGGACCGGCGACTACAACGCCGCGGACAACTTCCTCGGCACGTTCTTCAGCAACCTCGAGAGCAACGACTTCCAGACCAGCGTGCACCCCTGGGGCAAGAAGCTCTCCGACGACCTGAAGGCCGCCGACGCGATCGTCGACGAGGCCGAGCGCACGGCCGCCTACGAGACGATCAACAAGCAGATCGCCGAGGAGTACGTTCCCGGCCTGCCGATCAGCCACTCCCCGCCGGCCCTGGTCACCAGCGCCCAGGTGGAGGGTCTCGTGGCCAGCCCGCTGACGGCCGAGATGTTCGACACCGTCACGGTCAGCAGCAAGTGAGCCCGGGCGCCTGACCCCGGGCGCTCACTCAGTGCGGTGGCCGCCTCGAACCACTAGGGTCCGAGGCGGCCACCGCTGTCTCACCAGAGCACGAAGGAGCCCCCGTTGGCGAGATTCATCATCCGGCGCCTGATCCAGATGGTCGGCGTCGTGTTCGCACTCTCGCTCCTGCTGTTCCTGTGGCTGCGGTCGCTGCCCGGCGGGCCGGTCTCGGCGATTCTCGGTGAGCGGGCGACCCCCGAGTCCCGGGCAGCGCTCGAGAAGGCGTTCGGTCTGGACCAGCCCATCTACGTCCAGTACCTCAAGTTCCTCCAGCGGGCCGCCCAGGGTGAGTTCGGCGCCTCCACCTACGTGCTGCCGGGGCGCGACGCCCTCGACATCTTCTTCACCCGCCTGCCGGCGACGATCGAGCTGAGCATCATCGCGATGGTCATTGCCATCGTCATCGGGATCCCGCTCGGCTACCTGGCCGCCAAGAAGCACGGCTCGGCCATCGACAACGGTGCCGTCATCCTCTCGCTCGTCGGGGTCGCCGTCCCCGTCTTCTTCCTCGCGTTCCTCCTCAAGTACTGGTTCGCCATCGAGACGCCGGTCTTCCCCGTCTCCGGGCGCCAGGACTCAGCCCTCGGCTGCACCCGGGTCACCGGCTTCTTCGTCCTCGACGGCCTGCTCACGCGCGAGTACGACTGCACGACGGACGCGATGCGTCACCTCGTGCTGCCCGCGATCGCCCTCGCGACGATCCCGTTCGCCGTGATCTTCCGCATCAGTCGTGCCTCCGTGCTGGACGTGCTCGACGAGGACTACGTGCGCACGGCCGAGGCCAAGGGCCTGACCACCCGGGTGATCCGGGCCCGCCACGTCATGCGCAACGCCCTGCTCCCCGTCGTGACGACCATCGGCCTGCAGACCGGTGGCCTGCTCGCGGGTGCCGTACTGACCGAGACCGTCTTCAACTTCGGCGGCATCGGCTCCACGCTCCGGGACGCGTTCACCTACCGCGACTACGCCGTGCTCCAGGTGCTCATCCTCGCGACGGCCGTGATCTACGTCGTGGTCAACCTCATCGTCGACATCTCCTACGCCGTCATCGACCCGAGGGTGCGTACCCGATGAACACCCCCAACCCGATGAACACCCGCAAGCAGCGCATCGACGACCTCGCGGCCTCGACGGTGGTGGTCGACGACGCGGGGACCGTCGACGAGGCCCCCGGTGTCTCCCTCATCGCCAGCGCCTGGCGGCGGCTGCGACGCGACCCGGTCTTCCTCCTCGGCGCGACGATCACGGGACTGTTCCTGCTCGTCGCGATCTTCTCGCCGTGGATCGCGCCCCACGATCCCGCGGTCGGCCTGCTCCTGGACAAGGTGCGGCCCCAGTCCAACCCCATCCCGGGCCCGGAGCCCGGCTTCCCGCTCGGGGCCGACGACCGCGGGCGCGACCTGCTGTCGCGCCTGATCGTCGGCAGCCGGCAGACCCTCCTCGTCGGGGTGGCGGCCACGGTGCTCGGCCTCCTCGGCGGGCTGATCCTGGGCATCCTCGCCGGCGCCTTCGGGGGTGGCATCGACGCCTTCGTCATGCGCACGGTCGACGTGCTCCTGTCGATCCCGTCGCTGCTCCTCGCGGTCTCCATCGCGGCCCTCGCCAGCCAGCCGAGCCAGTGGACGGTCATCATCGCCATCGCCGTCGTGCAGGTGCCCGTGTTCGCCCGGCTCCTGCGTGGCTCGATGCTGGCGCAACGCCACAGTGACCACGTTCTCGCGGCGCGGGCGCTCGGGGTGAAGCGGCAGGCCATCATCTTCCGCCACATGGTGCCCAACTCCCTCGGGCCGGTCATCGTCCAGTCCACGCTCGTGCTCGCCACCTCGATCATCGACGCGGCCGCGCTGTCCTTCCTCGGGCTCGGCAACCCCAACGACGCCAAGCCCGAGTGGGGCCAGATGCTCGGCCAGGCCCAGCAGTACATCCAGGACCACCCGCAGCTCGCTGTCTACCCCGCACTGTGCATCGTCTTCGTCGCCCTCGGCTTCACCCTCATGGGTGAGTCGCTGCGCGAGGCCCTCGACCCCAAGAGCAGGAGGTGACGCGGATGACCGCCACCGCGGCCCAACCCCCCCTGACGTCACGCGGCGACGAGCCGCTGCTGTCGGTCCGCGACCTGCGGGTCACCTTCCGCCGCCGGGGCGAGGAGCCGTTCCGGGCCGTCGACGGCGTCAGCTTCGACGTGCGACCCGGCCAGACCGTGGGCCTGGTCGGCGAGTCCGGCTGCGGCAAGTCGGTGACCTCCCTCGCGATCATGGGGTTGCTCCCCCGGCGCGGCAACGTCGTCGAGGGCGAGGCCTCCTTCGAGGGCGTCAACCTCATCGCGCTCGACGAGAAGGCCATGCGCGAGCGGCGCGGGCGCGACGTCGCGATGATCTTCCAGGACCCGCTCTCCTCGCTGAACCCCGTGGTCCCCGTTGGTCTGCAGGTCACCGAGGTGCTCGAGCGCCACCGCGGGATGTCGCGCAAGGCCGCCCGGCCGGTGGCCCGGGACCTGCTGAAGAAGGTCGGCATTCCCGACCCTGACCGGCGCCTCAAGGACTACCCCCACCAGATGAGCGGCGGCATGCGCCAGCGGGCGCTCATCGCCATGGCCGTGGCATGTGCACCCCGACTGCTCATCGCCGACGAACCGACCACCGCCCTCGACGTGACGATCCAGGCGCAGATCCTCGCCCTGCTCAAGGAGCTCGTTCAGGACACCGACACGGCGCTGGTCATGATCACGCACGACCTCGGCGTCGTGGCCGGGCTGTGCGACGAGGTCAACGTGTTGTATGCAGGCCGCATCGTCGAGCGCGGGGAGCGCCACGAGCTGTTCGCCGACCCCCGGCACCCGTACACCAACGGCCTGCTGGCCTCGATCCCCCGGCTCGACGCCCCGCGCGGCGAGCGACTCAGCCCCATCCCGGGGTCGGTCGCGGACAACCTCCCGTGGGACCACGCCTGCGCGTTCGCCCCGCGCTGCTCTCAGCCGCTCGAGGTCTGCCTGCGCACGACCCCGGCCCTCGAGCAGTCACCCCGCCGGTCCCTGCGCTGCCACAACCCCGTGAGGTGAACCGATGACCACCACCGACACCCAGGACAGCCCACCCGTCGCCGATGATCGCGACGTCCTCGTCGACGTCCGTGGCGTCAAGGTGCACTTCCCCATCAAGCGGGGCGTCATCTTCGACAAGGTCATCGGGTACGTCTACGCCGTCGACGGCGTGGACCTCCAGATCCGCCGCGGCGAGACCTACGGGCTGGTCGGCGAGTCCGGCTGTGGCAAGTCCACCCTGGGCAAGGCGATCCTCAACCTCGAGCCACCGACCGAGGGCAGCGTGCTGCTCGACGGCACGGACATCGCCTCGCTGAAGGGTGAGGAGCTGCGTCGGCGGCGCAAGGACATCCAGATGGTCTTCCAGGACCCGATGAGCAGCCTGGACCCGCGGCAGTCCGTGGAGTCACTGCTCGTCGAGGGGATGAGGGCCCACGGCCTCGACACCGACGGGCCGAGCACGAAGAAGCGGCTGCGCGAGCTGCTCGCGGCCGTCGGTCTCCCTGCGGCGGCCCTCACGAAGTACCCTCACGAGTTCTCCGGCGGCCAGCGCCAGCGCATCGGCATCGCCCGGGCCCTGTCCGTCGAGCCCAGGCTCATCGTCGCCGACGAGCCGGTCAGCGCCCTCGACGTCTCCGTCCAGGCCCAGGTCATCAACCTCCTCGAGGAGCTGCAGGACGAGTTCGACCTCACCTACCTCGTCGTGGCCCACGACCTCGCCGTCGTGCGCCACATCAGCGACCGGATCGGCGTCATGTACCTCGGCGGACTCGTCGAGGAGGCCACCGCCGACGACCTGTACGCCCAGCCCCTCCACCCGTACACCCGGGCACTGCTGTCAGCCGTGCCCGTGCCCGACCCTGTGGTCGAGGACAGCCGGGAGCAGATCCTGCTCACCGGTGACCTCCCCTCCCCCTCGAACCCCCCGACCGGATGCCGGTTCCACACCCGGTGCCCCTGGCGGCAGGAGACCCGCTGCGACGACGAGCGTCCGCAGATGCGCCCCGTGAACCTTCCGGGCGCCACCGCCGACCACCTCGTCGCGTGCCACTGGACCGAGGAGATCGAGCGCGGCGAGATCCTCCCCCACGAGGTGACCCCGGTGTTCGTCACGCCGCAGCCGGGGGACCCGGCAGCCGTCGACGTCGACCCGGACGCCTACGCCAACCAGGGCTACGGGATCGACAGCGGCTTCTGACCCGGCCTCACCGCACACGATCCGGATGCCGTCCGCCCACCGCCCACGCAGAGCGTGGGACCCGGGGCGGACGGCATCCGACGTGGTTGGCCCACAATGGGGGTATGAGCCGACTGCTGAGCGATGACGAGGTGACCACCCAGCTGGCCGGGCTGCCCGGCTGGTCACGCGAAGGTGACGCCATCGTGGCCACCTTCGAAGCACCCGACTTCCCCGCCGCGATCCGCCTGGTCGAGGCCGCGGCCGACGAGGCCGAGCAGATGAACCACCATCCCGACATCGACATCCGCTGGCGCACGACGCACTGGCGGCTGAGCACGCACGACGCGGGTGGCCTCACGCAGCTCGACATCGAGCTGGCCCACCGCATCTCCGCCGCGGCAGCGACGCTGGGTGCGAGCGCCGGTGACTGACCCGCACGCGGCCGCGGTGCCGGAGCACGGCGAGGCGCACGACGGGGCGATCGCGGGACGCCTCAACGCCCTGCGGGCGGGGGTGCTCGGTGCCAACGACGGCATCGTCTCGACGGCCGGCCTGGTCATCGGTGTGGCGGCCGCGACGCCGGACCGCGCAGTCGTGCTCACCGCGGGGCTGGCCGGGCTCGCGGCCGGGGCGATGAGCATGGCCGTCGGCGAGTACGTCTCCGTGAGCACGCAACGCGACACCGAGCAGGCACTGATCGCCAAGGAGGTCCGCGAGCTCGACGAGGAGCCCGAGGCCGAGCTCGCCGAGCTGGCCGGCATCTACGCCGCCAAGGGCCTCTCCCCCACGCTGGCCCTCCAGGTCGCCGAACAGCTGACCGCGCACGACGCCCTCGGGGCCCACGCCGAGGCCGAGCTCGGCATCGACCCGACCCAGCACGCCAACCCCTGGCAGGCGGCCTGGGCCTCGATGCTGGCCTTCACCCTCGGCGCGCTCTTGCCGCTGTTCGCGATCGTTCTCCCGCCAGTGCAGTGGCGCGTGCCCGTGACGGTCGCCGCGGTCGTGCTCGCCCTGGCCACCACGGGCTGGGTCAGCGCCCGCCTCGGGGACGCGGATGCCGGGCGGGCGACGGTGCGCGTCGTGGCCGGCGGGCTGCTCGCGATGGCCGTGACGTACGGCGTCGGCGCCCTCGTCGGCACGCAGCTGGGCTGACCGGTCATGTCGGCCCGACTTCTCGTGATCCAGCACGAGCGTGACGCCCCCGCGGCGTGGCTCGGCCAGTGGTGGCAGGACCTGGGCCTGGGGCTCGACGTCGTGCGCGGTGACCTCGGGCAGCCCGTTCCCGGCCGGGTTACCGATCACGACGGCCTCGTCGTGCTCGGCGGGGCCATGGGTGCGTGCGACGACGCGGTCGCACCCTGGCTGGCGCCGACCCGCGGCCTCATCGCGGATGCCGTGGCGCGCGGCATCCCGACGCTCGGCGTCTGCCTCGGCCACCAGCTGGCGTCGGTGGCCCTCGGCGGCTCGATCGGGCGAAACCCGTCGGGGCGTACCGTCGGCCTCGTGCCCGTCCGTCTCACGGATGCCGGCTCCACCGACCCGCTGCTCGGGGGGCTCGGTGGGCAGCCCGCCGTGCACTACAACGACGACGTCGTCCTCGAGCCACCCGTCGGCTCCACCGTGCTCGCAACCCTGCCCGGCGGGCGGGTGCAGGCACTGCGCTTCGGGCCTGCCGCCTGGGGCGTGCAGTTCCACCCGGAGACCTCGCCCGAGGTGTTCGGCGCCTGGCTGCGCTGGGACTCCCCCGACGGCCTCACCTCCGACCAGCAGGTGGTGCTCGACACCGTCACGGCCGCACACGACGCGTTGCGGGCCGCCTGGCAGCCCCTGGCACAGCGCTTCGCATCCCTCGTCACGGACTGCTCACCCCTACGTGCGTCACCCGTCACGTCCTGAGCCCCCCTCTCCCGCACCGGAGTAGCATCGCCCTCGGCGGGTCCCGCACTCCGCGGTCGACTTCAGCCGTGACGGAGCACGCCATGAGCGCACCGACCTCGGCGGATCCTCGCGAACGCATCGTCATCCTGGGCGCTGCGGGTCGCGACTTCCACGACTTCAACCTGCTGTACCGCGATGACCCGAGCAGCGAGGTGGTCGCGTTCACCGCGACGCAGATCCCCGACATCGACGGCCGCACCTACCCGCCGGCGCTCGCCGGCCCGCTCTACCCGCACGGCATCCCGATCGTGGACGAGACCGCCCTGGAGTCCCTCATCGCGCGGGATCGCGTCGACACGGTCGTCCTCGCCTACTCCGACCTGCACCACACCCAGGTCATGCACCTCGCCTCGCGGGCGGTCGCCGCGGGTGCCGACTTCGTCGTGCCGGGAGCCCGGCGGACGACGCTTCGCTCGCGCCGGCCCGTCATCGCCGTCACCGCGGTGCGCACCGGGGTCGGCAAGAGCCAGACCACCCGCTACGTCGCCGCGCTGCTGCGTGACATGGGGCTTCGCGTCGTCGCGGTCCGCCACCCGATGCCCTACGGCGACCTGGCCGCGCAGGCCTGCCAGCGCTTCGAGACGTACGACGACCTGGTGACGCACGCATGCACGATCGAGGAGCGCGAAGAGTACGAGCCGCACCTGGACGCCGGGGTCGTCGTCTACGCCGGGGTCGACTACGGGGCCATCCTGCGCGAGGCCGAGGCGGAGGCCGACGTCGTCCTCTGGGACGGCGGCAACAACGACCTCCCGTTCTACGTGCCCGACCTGCACCTGGTGCTCGCCGACCCGCTGCGCCCCGGCGACGAGGCGGCCTACCACCCGGGTGAGGCCAACGTCCGGATGGCGGACCTCGTCATCGTCGCCAAGTGCGACTCCGCGACCGCCGAGGACGTCGCTGCCGTCGAGGCGTCCGTGAGATCGCTGAACCCGCTCGCCGAGGTGCTGCGCTGCGACAGCCCGGTGACCCTCGATGACCCGGCCGCAGTTGCCGGTCGACGGGTCGTCGTCGTCGAGGACGGCCCCACGCTGACTCACGGCTCGATGAGCTTCGGCGCGGGCGTGGTCGGCGCCCGGGATGCCGGGGCGTCCGAGATCGTGGACCCCGCACCGTTTGCCGTGGGCTCGCTGGCGACGACGTACGAGCGCTACCCGAACGCGCGCGGCATCCTGCCCGCCATGGGTTACGGGCAGGCCCAGACCCGTGACCTCGAGGCGACGATCCGGGCCATGGTCGACGCCGGCGTGGTCGAGGCGGTGGTCTCGGGCACCCCGGTCGACCTGACCCGGGTGCTCACCGTCGACGTCCCGCTGGTGCGAGCCCGCTACTCGTTGCGCGAGCAGGAGCCCGGTCGCCTGCAGTCAGCGCTGCGCAAGGCCCTCGACCGCTGACCCGCTACTTCCGCGGACTCAGGAGCACTTCGTCGACTCAGGGTCGTACACGGCCCTGAGCCCGCGAGCTGCTCCTGAGTCCGCGGACGGGGCGGGTCAGTCGCGGGCCGGGGTGCCGCGCAGGGCGTCGAAGAGGGTTCCGGCGAGGTCGGCTGTCCGGGCGTCCTCGAGCGAGACGACCTGCCCGTCCGGGCCGGCGAGGGGCACGCGCCAGTTGGGGTACTCGTCGCTCGTGCCCGGTTGGTTGACCGCCCGGCGGTCGCCCACGACGTCGGCGAGCGCGACGGCGAGCATCCGGCTGGGGGTCAGTGCCATCCACCGGTGCAACGCCGCGACGACGGCGTCGACGTCGGCCACGGCATCCGGCGCCAGCAGCCCGCGCTCGATGCACGCGTCGCGCAGTCGGGCGATCGACGCCTCCTCCTGGGCGCGCTCCTCCTTCACCGGTCGGGTCAGCAGCCCCAGCGACTCCCGGATCGCGACGTGCTCGAGCAACAGGTAGCCCGCGGAGGGCGGCAGGTCGTGGGTCGTGACGGTCGACAGGCAGAGGTCGCGGTAGTGCTCGGGGGGCTTGGGACGATCCCCCTCCCACTCGAACCACAGGATCGAGGTGCCGACGAGGCCCCGCTCGGTCATGTAGTCACGCACGTGCGGCGCGACGACACCGAGGTCCTCCCCGATGACGACCGCCCCGGCCCGCTGGGCCTCGAGGACGAGGATGCCGAGCAGCGCCTCGTGGTCGTAGTGGACGTACGTGCCGTCGGCAGGAGTGCCGCCGGCCGGGATCCACCACAGCCGGAACAGGCCGATGATGTGGTCGACCCGCACCCCGCCGGAGTCCCGCAGCACGGTGCGCACCATGTCGCGAAACGGTGCGTAGCCGAGCTCGGCCAACCGGTCGGGTCGCCACGGCGGCTGGCTCCAGTCCTGCCCGAGCTGGTTGAACTGGTCCGGCGGTGCGCCGACGGTGACGCCGCGGGCCAGCGCATCGCCGAGCCCCCACGCGTCGGCGCCGACCGGGTGCACCCCGACGGCGAGGTCGTGGACGATGCCCAGCGGCATTCCTGCACCCTCCGCGGCCCGTTGCGCCGCGGCGAGCTGGTCCTCGAGCAGCCACTGCAGCCACTGGTGGAACGCCACGGCGTCGAGGTGGTCCTCGCGGAACAGCGCGACCGCGACGCTCTCGGGGTCCTGCAGCTCCGTGGGCCAGCTCGTCCACGGCAACCCGTGCTCGTCCGCGAGCGCGCACCACGTCGCGAAGGTCGTGAGCCCCGCTCCCTCACGCGTGCAGTAGTCGGCGAACGACTGGGCCCGCTGCCCCGTCAGGCCCGCCTCGTGCACGATCCACAGGGCCTCGCGCTTGGCCGCCCACGCGGCATCCCGGTCGATGAGGTCAGCCGCGTTGAGCGCCCGAGCCACCGCCCCGATGGCGGCCACCCGTGCGGATGCCGTGGCCCCCAGCTGCGCGGCCTCGGGCACGTCCTCGACGCGCAGGTAGAGGGGGCTGACGAAGCGGCGGGTCGTGGGCAGGTAGGGCGAGGGCTCGACCGGGGTGACCGGCTCGGCGGCGTGCAGCGGGTTGATCAGCACGAAGTCGGCACCGTGCTCGGTGGCGGCCCAGGTCGCGAGATCGGCGAGGTCACCGAGGTCGCCGACGCCCCAGGAGTCGGCGGAACGCACCTGGTAGAGCTGGGCCGCGAGGCCGACGACACGGCCCTGCGCCATCGCCGGTGGCAGCTCGAGTCTCTGGGGGGTCACCACGAGTGTCGCCTCTGTCGTGCGCGGGTCGATCGCCGTGGCATCCAGCTCGGCGACCAGCCGGTGCCACCCGAGGGGCAGGTCACCGGGCAGCTCGAAGGTGGCCTCCCCGACGAGCACGCCGTCGACCTCGCGCTCGGGCACCCACCGGTCGACCTGGTGCGCGTCACGAACCGTGCCGTCCTCGAGGTGGACGCGCAGCCGGATGCCGGTGCCGGCCCGCACGTGCGCGTGGACCCACGGGGTCCACCCCGACCGCGCCACGACGGTTGCCGGCAGGGTCCGCCGCCACGGGGCGACCGCCACGTCGGCGAGCGCCGCCTCGACGGCGTCGTCGCCGTCGCTGTCGACCCCGAGCGCGGTGAGCACCGCCACGATGGCGGCCGCGGACACCGTGACGTGCTGGCCCTGCCAGTCCCAGTACTCCGTGGCGACGCCGTGTGCGTGGGCGAGCTCGACGAGCCGGGGCGGCGGGGCGACGGAGACCATGGACCCATCCTGCCGTGCCGGGGCGGGTCGGTCAGGCCTCGCCCCGCCACGAGTGCCGCGGGTCGTAGCCGAGCACCCGCCGAGCCTTGTCGATCGACAGGAGGGTGTCGTGCTCGCCGAGGTCTCCGCGCACCTCGACGCCGGGGAACTGGTCGGCGACGAGCTCGGCGTTGGGGCGACTCATCACCGTGTCCGGTGAGGCGATGATGAAGCAGTCGAAGCCGGGGTCGGTGTGCGCCAGGGCCTTCTCGACCGCCTGCGCACCGTCGCGGCCGTCGATGTAGCCCCAGAGGTTCCACCGGCGCAGGGCCGGGTCCGAGTCGAAGGACGGGAACTGGGCGTAGTCCTCGACATCCATGACGTTCGAGAAGCGCAGGGCGGTCACCGACAGCCGGGGGTGCCAGCGGCACAGCTCGACCGCCATCGTCTCCTCGAGGTGCTTGCCGAGGGAGTAGACCGACTCGGGCCTCGCGGCGTACTCCTCGTCGACGGGGATGTAGGGCGGCGGTGTGTCGAAGGGCAGGCCGAGCACCGTCTCGCTCGAGGCCATGACGACCTTGCTGATGCCGAGGCGGGTCGCCGCGTGCAGCACGTTGAAGGTCGTGAGCATGTTGTTGCGGAAGGTCTCGACGTCAGCGTGCAGCCCGGGCGCCGGGATCGCGGCGAGGTGCACCACGGCATCCGCCGGTGGCTGTTCCCCCCGCACCCCGCCGAGGGCGTCGACGACCTGGCCGTAGTCCGTGAGGTCGAGTGCGAGCCACCCACTCCAGCGCTCACCCTGCGTGTCGAGGACGACGACGTCGTGCCCCGACTCCCGCAACGCCGTGACGACGTGTCGGCCCAGCTTGCCTGATCCTCCGGTGACGGCAACTCTCATACCCCGAGCGTAGGCCGTCGCGCGGCGGCAGAATGTCCCGGTGCCCACCATCGTGTTCCTCCATGCCCACCCCGACGACGAGGCCTCGCAGACCGCCGGCTCGATGGCCCGAGCCGTCGACGAGGGCAGCCGGGTCGTCGTCGCATTCGCCACCAACGGTGACCACGGCGAGGCCCCCGAGGACCTCGGCCCGGACGAGTCGCTCGTCGACCGTCGTCGCCTCGAGGCGCAGGCCTCGGCGGCCGCGCTCGGGTTGCACCGGGTCGCCTGGCTCGGCTACGCCGACTCGGGCATGACGGGGTGGGAGCAGAACGCCCACGAGGGTGCCTTCGTCGCCGCGCCCCTCGACGAGGCGGCGGCTCGCTTCGCCGCCGTGCTCGACGAGGAGGACGCTGACGTCGCCGTGGGCTACGACTGGCACGGCGGCTACGGCCACCCCGACCACATCCGCGTCCACGAGGTGCTCCACCGGGGCGCGGCTCTCGCTGCCCGGACCCCTCGGGTCCTCGAGTCGACGATGAACCGCGACGCCATGCGGCGCCTGGCCGAGGGGGCGCGAGCGGCAGGCGCTTCGGATGACGACGTCTTCGACCCCGACCAGCCGATGGACGACGGCAACCCACTGGGCGAGCCGGAGTCCGCGATCCACTGGAGGGTCGACGTCAGCGCCTGGCTGGACCGCAAACGGGCTGCGCTGCAGGCGCATTCGAGCCAGACCACCGACGTCGGCATGATGTTGTCGATGCCGCCAGAGATCTTCGGCGTCTTCTTCGGCCACGAGCACTACATCGAGCCGGGACGTGAGCTCGACATGGTCGAGGGGTGGCCGTTCGGGGTGGACACCCCGTCGGCCTGACTCCTCGGGCGCCGCGTCAGCGCACGACGACGACCACGCGCCCCGCGTGCTCGAGCACACGGCGGCTGACCGAGCCGAGCAACAACCCGCGGAACCCGCCGAGGCCGCGGCTGCCGACGACGACCCGGTCGGCATCCAGCTCGCGTGCCGCTTCCCGGATCACCGTGGATGCCGTGCCGTGCCGCACGTCGACACGCACCGGGACGTCCGGGTGACGGGCCGCAGCCGGGTCCACGACGTGGTGGGCGCGAGCGGCGTACCGCTGCACGACCGCTGCCCAGCGCTCACTGTCCGGTTCCGTGACGACCACGCCGTCCTGGACCTCGAGGTTCCAGCCGATGACGCACGTCACCCGGGCTGCGGTCCCCTCGGCCATGGTCAGCGCCA
>DATIAB010000234.1:0-5255 GCA_035458265.1 Ornithinibacter sp.
CTGGACCACCCGCGCCACGTCGAGACCCAGTGCCTGGCCGACCAGCACGGCAACGTCGTCGTCGTCTCCACCCGCGACTGCTCGCTCCAGCGCCGCAACCAGAAGCTCGTCGAGGAGGCCCCGGCACCGTTCGTCACCGACGAGCAGCACACCGAGCTGGTCCGGGCCTCGAAGGAGATCCTGCGCCGGGCCGGCTACATCGGCGCCGGGACGTGCGAGTTCCTCGTCGGCCCCGCGGGCGACATCTCCTTCCTCGAGGTGAACACCCGCCTGCAGGTCGAGCACCCGGTCTCCGAGGAGGTCACCGGCATCGACCTCGTGCGCGAGCAGTTCCGCATCGCCGACGGCGAGGCGCTCACGTACCCGGACCCGACACCCCATGCGCACTCCATCGAGTTCCGCATCAACGGCGAGGATGCCGGTCGCGGCTTCCTCCCGGCGCCGGGCACCGTCACGACGATGCGCGTCCCCCAGGGTCCCGGCGTGCGGTGGGACTCCGGCCTCCTCGAGGGCGACACCGTCGCCGGTGCCTTCGACTCGATGATCGCCAAGCTCATCGTGACCGGCCGGACCCGGACCGAGGCCCTGGCCCGCGCCCGCCGTGCCCTGGACGAGCTCGTCATCGAGGGGATGCCCACCGTCACGCCCTTCCACCGCGCGGTCGTCTCCGACCCGGCCTTCGCACCGGCCGACCCGGACGAGAAGTTCACGATCCACACCCGTTGGATCGAGACGGAGTTCGACAACACGATCGCCGCGTATGCCGGTGGCTCGGGTGACGCCCCCGAGGCACAGGAGCGCCAGAGCATCGTCGTCGAGGTCGGTGGCAAGCGCCTGGAGGTCTCCCTGCCCGGCGGGCTGTCCCTCGGTGGCGGTTCGGGCTCCGGAGTGGGTGCGCGCAAGAAGGCACCTCGACGCTCCGGCGGCGCGAAGGCGGGCGCCGCGGCATCCGGCGACGCCCTCACCGCCCCGATGCAGGGCACGATCGTCAAGATCGCCGTCGAGGACGGCGCCACGGTGGCCGCGGGCGACCTCGTCGTGGTGCTCGAGGCGATGAAGATGGAGCAGCCGATCACCGCTCACCGGGCGGGAACCGTCACCGGCCTGTCCGCCGAGGTGGGCGCCACGGTGTCCAACGGCGCCGTGCTCTGCGAGATCAAGGACGCCTGACCCCGCGCGGAACGGGGCTAGTTCGTGGGGTCGACGTCGCGGGGCTGGGTGCCGGCGAACAGGGCCGTGAGGTCGAGCGAGGGCACGTGGCGCTTCGAGGCGAGCGAGACGTAGGCCCTGGCCAGCACGTCCTTGCCGAAGCCGAGCACCGTGCTGAGCAGGCCGGTCGCCTCCGCGAGGTCCTCGGTCGGGGCGGAGGCCACCACGTGCCGCCACATCGCCTCCTCGAGGGCGTTGAACGCCGCCTGGACCTCGCCGATGTCGAAGCCCTGGCTGAAGCGTTCCTCGGCGATCCGGCGCGAGAAGACGCTGACCTGCGCCAGGTCGCGGTCACGGATCGCGGAGACGACCAGGGTGAAGAGGTCGTCGAGCCGCTGGCGCGTGAACTCCTCACCGGCGGCCTCGTAGTGGCGGACGTGCGAGCGTTCGAGGGCGGCGTGGGCGTCCTCCAGAATGCTCGTCTGGGCCTGGAGCAGCAGGGCTGCAAGATCCATGTGGAATGCACCTCCCGAAGGTGAGTCCATCCTCCCACCCTCGGGCGGTCGCGGATCGGCGATGAGCCGCGCGCCACGTTCCTCCCGGCCGGCCCCCCGAACCACCGGGAATGACCGGCGCCTCGGCCAGATGGTCATTTCGGGCCACTGACAACGCTGGCCCGACGCGGGAGACTGAGCCACGAATGCACCCGGGCATGGGTGTGTCCTCGCGCCCTCGAGAAGGCAGGCCCCATGAGTGCACCCCGACGCCGCACGGTGCTCGCTGCCGCCGCAGCCGCGGCGGTGACCGTCACGACGACTGTCGGCACGGCATCCGCGGCGCACGCCGCAAGGGCGCCCGACGACCTCATGCGTCGCTCGCGGTTCACCCAGCACCTGCGGTCCACCTTCACGTTGACGTCGGGCGCGGGGCGCTGGTCGGTCGTCCTCGCGTCGCTCGACGACCTCATGACGGGTGGCACCGTCGGCTCCGACACGCAGTTCACCGCGACGTTCACAGGCGCCGTCCCGGGCGACGGCGTGTACACGGCCACCCGCAAGGGCTTCACAGCCACCCCGCTCTTCGTCGTCGCGGGTCGCGACAGCCTCGTCGCCACCGTGAACCGTGTCTGACCAGGCCAGCCTCATGGACCTCGCGACGGCCGGCCCCGCGGACTTCGAGGCGCTCGTCGGCACCTCGTTCCGTGCCGGGATGCCCGGCGGCGAGCTGGTCCACGTGACCCTGATCGCCGTCGAGCGCGGCCCGGGGGGCACCGACTCCCGTCCCTTCCGCCTGCTCTTCCGTGGCTCGACGACACGCCTGCCCCAGGGGATGGTCTCCCTGACCCGTGACGGTGCAGAGCCCATCGACCTGTTCCTCGTGCCCGCGATCCCCGACGCCGAGGGACCCCTCTACGTCGCCGTGTTCGGCTGAGCGACAGCGGGATCGGGGCTCGCACGCTCCATGAGCACGCGGATGCCGTCCTCGGACACGGGCACGAAGCCCAGTCGCTCGTACAGCCGGAGGGCCGGGTTGGTCGTGACCACGTGGAGCGTGACCGGAACGCGAGCGGCATCCGCCTCCTCGAGCACGCGGCGCAGCACCGCGGACCCGATGCCCCTCCCCTGCTCGGCTGGCACGACCGCGACGTCGACGACGCGGATGCCGTCGGGTCGCCGGTCGATGACGAGGCGTCCGATCGGACGCCGGTCGCGCACCAGGACGCGGTCGTCCCCGTCAGGTGAGCTGACGGCCCAGCCCGCCTCGCGCGCGCGGTACTGCTGCTCGAGGAAGGCCCGCAGCGCCTCCGGGCTCCACCCGAGCGCGGAGAACTCGGCGGCCCGCGTCGCGATGTAGAGGTCGAGCAGGAACGGCCGGTCGGCGGCGACGACGGGCCGGGAGTCGACCGGCACCCTCAGGGCCGCTGCGGGAAGACGCCCTGGAGCGCGATGCAGAAGTTGACCACGAGGTACGGCGCGAGGTTGTTGTGCGGCAGGCTCCCGCCGGCCGGCCCGCAGGCGGCCCCCGCGAGCAGGGCCTGCGGGTTCCCGCTCAGGGGGGCGTAGGAGTTGACTCCCCCGCTCTCGTTGGCGAACAGCTCGGCCGACGGTGACCGGGAGAGCGCGGCGGCAGCGGATGCCGCGGGGACGTGGGTGTGCGCAGGGATCTCACTCTGCAGGAGGGTGACCGTGTCGCTGCCACCCTGCTCACCGAGGTCACGCACCGACAACCCCGGCCCCTGGCCGTCGTTCACGGGGACGCGACCCTGGAGGTCGGGAAGGGCGAAGGTGCTCTTGCCGTCGCCGCCGTAGGTCGTGCCGAGCAGCGAGAACAGGGCCGTGTTCTGTGAGATCGGCAGCAGCTGCCCGTTGCAGAACGCCCACCCCTTGGGCGGGAAGTTGAAGGGGAACAGCCGGATCTCGGCGACGAAGGGGTCGGTCATGGGGTCCTCATGTCGGAGAAGGGAAGATGCCGAACAGGGAGATGATGAAGCCCACGCAGAGGAACGGCTGCATGTTGTCGTGCGGCTGCGAGCCCCCCGCGGGGGAGATGGTCTGCGCCGCGAGCGTGGTCAACGGGGCGTCGCTGCCGTATGCCGAGGTGGCGACCTCCGGCATGGTTCCCGGCACCCCACCCGCGGGGCTGGTGGCCGACGCATTGGCGGCGGAGCCGACGAGCGGATGGCTGTGGGCCGGCATCTGCTGGGTGGTCAGGGTGACCTGTTCCGCTCCTCCCGTCTCGGCGAGGACCATCCCGTTGCCCTGGTGCACCGGCATCCGGCCTCTCAGGTCCGGCAGCGCGAAGGTGCTCTGCCCGTCACCCCCGTACGTCGTGCCGATGAGCTGGAAGAGCGTCTCGTTCTCGCTGATGGAGAGGATCTGGCCGTCGCACGACAACCAGCCGTTCGGTGCGAAGTTTCCGGCGAAGATCCTGATCTCCCCGACGTAGGGCTGTCCCATGGTGTGCCTCCTGAAGTCAGTTGGGCGAGGGGAAGATGCCCTGGAGGGCGATGCAGAAGCTGATGGTGAGGAAGGGCTGGCGGTTCTCGTGCGCCTGGCTGCCCCCGACGTTCGACAGGGCGTTGGCCGCCATCACCACCGGCGAGGCCGGCGGCGAGTAGGCCGCCGAGCCGGTGCTGGCCGCGAGCCCCACCGAGGGGCCCACCAGACGGGTCGTGGCGGATGCCGTCGTGCCCACCACGGCATGGGCGTGCTCCGGCAGCTCGGCGATCGAGACCGTGTGCGCGAGCTCCCCACCGCGCTCCCCGAGCGTGTGCCCGCTCCCCTCGTGGACGGGCGCACGGGCCCGCAGGTCCGGCAGCGCGAAGTTGACCCGCCCGTCGCCACCGTACGTCGTGCCGAGCAGCGAGAACAGGGCCTGGTTCTGGTTGATCGGCAGCAGCTGTCCGTTGCACAGGGCCCAGCCCCTGGGGGCGAAGACGAACGACATCATCCGGATCTCGGACAGGAAGGGCTCGGCCACGGGGGGCTCCTTGCGGTTGGTGGAGCGATCAGAAGGGGAGGGTGCAGGGCACGAAGAAGTTCCCGGAGATGATGTAGGCGCCGCTGGTTCCGAAGCCGCCCGTGCCGAGCACGCTCGCGGGGTTGAGGGTCGAGACGTGGGCCACGACGCCGGCCTGCTCCGTCGGGTTGGTGACCAGCCCGACCACGCCGAAGTCGTTGACCGCCACGAGGGAGCCCTGCTTGCGCAGGCCGATCCCGGGCGCCCGGTCACCCGTGGCGATGCTGACGCTGCCGGCGGTCGTGTTCGACTGGATGGACAGGCAGACGTTCGAGTCCTCCACGGCCAGGTCGCCGGAGCGCACGACGATGCCCGACTCACCCGCCAGCTCCACGGGGGCGGCCACGTTGTTGTTCTGCACCTTGGTGCGCAACGTGCCGCTGTCGCGGGTGAGCAGGAAGATGCCGCTGCTCTTGCTCGCGCTCACCAGGTTGCCGTCGACGATCAGGTCGAGCACGGCGGTGTCGAGGTCCAGCGGGCCGACCACGGTCTGCTTGGCGGAACCGGCGGCGATCCCGAAGGCACCGTCGAGGTGGCCCGGGCCGGGGCTGACCCGGTTGCCCGTCACGGCCGACGTCAGCGTCGCC
>DATIAB010000235.1:0-5428 GCA_035458265.1 Ornithinibacter sp.
GACCGCATCGTCGTGCAGGTCGACGGCCAGATCAAGACCGGCCGGGACGTCGTCATCGCGGCCCTGCTCGGCGCCGAGGAGTTCGGCTTCGCGACGGCGCCGCTCGTGGTCTCGGGCTGCATCCTCATGCGGGTGTGCCACCTCGACACCTGCCCGGTCGGCATCGCGACCCAGAACCCCGAGCTGCGCGCTCGCTTCTCCGGGAAGCCGGAGTTCGTCGAGACCTTCTTCGAGTACATCGCCGAGGAGGTCCGTGAGCACCTCGCCGCGCTCGGCTTCCGCAGCATCGAGGAGGCCATCGGCCAGGTGCAGCACATCGACGCGTCGAAGGCGATCTCCCACTGGAAGGCCTCGGGCCTGGACCTGGCCCCGATCCTCGCGCAGGTGAGCAGCCCCGACGGGTCCGGCACCCGGCACACCGTCGGGCAGGACCACGGTCTCGAGAAGGCCCTGGACCACCAGCTCATCGCTGCGGCGCGCGACGCCATCGACCACGGCACCCCGGTCACCGCGCGCTTCGCGATCCGCAACGTCAACCGCACCGTGGGCACGATGCTCGGCCACGAGGTGACCAAGGTGCACCCGAAGGGCCTGGCCGACGGCACCATCGACCTCACCCTGACCGGGTCGGCCGGCCAGAGCTTCGGTGCGTTCCTCCCGGCCGGCATCACGCTGCGCCTGGAGGGCGACGCCAACGACTACGTCGGCAAGGGGCTGTCGGGTGGGCGTGTCGTCGTGCGCCCGGCACCGACGTCGGCCCTCGTCGCGGAGGAGAACGTCATCGGCGGCAACGTCATCGCCTACGGCGCGACGTCCGGCGAGCTCTTCCTGCGCGGGCGGGTCGGCGAGCGCTTCTGCGTGCGCAACTCGGGCGCCACCGCGGTCGTCGAGGGGGTGGGCGACCACGGCCTCGAGTACATGACGGGCGGCACGGCGCTGATCCTCGGGCCGACGGGACGCAACGTCGCCGCCGGGATGTCCGGTGGTGTCGCGTACGTCCTCGACCTGGACCACTCACACGTCAACCGTGAGCTCGTCGACCTCGGCTCATTGCGGGCCGAGGACGAGCTCGTCGTCCGTGACCTCCTCGAGCGCCACCACCGGTGGACCGACTCGCCGGTCGCGGCACGGCTGCTCGCCGACTGGGACTCCGCCCGCTCGGCATTCACCCTGGTCCTTCCCCGTGCCTACCAGCGCGTCCTCGACGTGCGGGCCAAGGCGGCGGCGGAGGGCCTGGACCCCGACGGCACCCAGGTGTGGGAGCGGATCATGGAGGCCTCCCGTGGCTGACCCCCAGGGATTCTTGCGGACGCGCGAGCGCGAGCTGCCGCGTCGTCGACCTGTTCCGGTCCGCATCAGGGACTGGAAGGAGGTCTACGAGGAGCAGCCCGTTCCCGAGCTTCAGCGGCAGGCCGGGCGCTGCATGGACTGCGGCATCCCGTTCTGCCACAGCGGATGTCCGCTGGGCAACCTCATCCCCGAGTGGAACGACCTCGCGTGGAAGGGGGAGTGGCGCCAGGCCATCGACCGCCTGCACGCGACGAACAACTTCCCCGAGTTCACCGGGCGGCTGTGCCCGGCTCCGTGCGAGGCGGCCTGCGTCCTCGGCATCAACCAGCCCGCGGTGACCATCAAGCAGGTCGAGGTCAGCATCATCGACCGCGCCTTCGCCAACGGGACGGTCACCCCGGAGGCGCCCGAGCGGCTGTCCGGCAAGACCGTCGCCGTCATCGGGTCAGGGCCTGCAGGACTGGCCGCAGCCCAGCAGCTCACCCGGGCCGGGCACACCGTGGCGGTGTACGAGCGCGCCGACGCGCCGGGAGGTCTGCTGCGCTACGGCATCCCCGAGTTCAAGATGGAGAAGGCCGTCCTCGACCGCCGGATCGCCCAGATGAAGTCCGAGGGCACGCGGTTCCGCACCGGTGTGGAGATCGGCAAGGACCTCACTGCGGCCGACCTGCGCAAGCGGTTCGACGCCGTTGTCGTCGCCACCGGGGCAACCGTGGCGCGCGACCTGCCCGTCCCCGGCCGTGAGCTCGACGGCGTCATGCAGGCGATGGACTTCCTCCCGCCGGCCAACCGGGTCGCGCTGGGCCACCACGTCGACGGCCAGGTGACCGCCGAGGGCAAGGACGTCATCGTCATCGGCGGCGGCGACACCGGCGCCGACTGCATCGGCACCTCACACCGCCAGGGCGCCCGGTCGGTGACCAGCCTCGAGATCATGCCGCAGCCGCCGGTGGAGCGGGCCGCGAACCAGCCCTGGCCCACCTACCCGATGACCTTCCGGGTCGCCTCCGCGCACGAGGAGGGCGGCGACCGGGTGTACGCCGTGTCGACGAGCGAGATCGTCGGCGACGAACAGGGTCGGGTGCGCGGTCTGCGCCTGCACGAGGTGCGCATGGGTGAGAGCGGCTTCGAGAAGGTCGAGGGCACCGAGCGCGAGCTCCCGGCCCAGCTGGTCCTGCTCGCGATGGGCTTCCTCGGCCCGCAGCAGGAGCTGCTCGACCAGCTCGGGGTCGACCGCGACGCCCGCACCAACGCGGCCCGCGACGATGCGTTCATGACCAACGTGCCGGGCGTCTTCGTCGCCGGGGACGCCGGTCGCGGGCAGTCACTCATCGTCTGGGCCATCGCCGAGGGCCGGTCCGCCGCCCACGGGGTCGACGCCTGGCTCATGGGCAAGCCCTCGCGCCTGCCCCGCCCGGTCAACCCGACCGATCGCCCGCTGATCGCCTGAGTGCGCGACACCGGCCACCCCCTCGGGGATGCCGTGCGGCCGGCCTTCCGCGATGTGGCGCCCGTCACGGTGGAAGCGTTTGCGCCACTACGCTGTGCTCATGCGTCGCGCCAAGATCGTCTGCACCCTCGGACCCGCCACCAGCTCCGCCGAGAACCTTCGTGAACTCGTCCGCTCCGGCATGGACGTCGCCCGGCTGAACCTCAGCCATGGTGACCACGCCGACCACGAGCGGGTGTACCACGACGTGCGCAAGGCCAGCGACGCGATGAGTCGCGCGGTCGGCGTCCTCGTCGACCTCCAGGGCCCGAAGATCCGCACGGCTCGCTTCGAGAACGGCCCCATCGAGCTCGTCAAGGGGACGAGCTTCACCATCACCACCCGCGATGTCCCCGGCAACGAGCAGGAGGTCGGCACGACCTACGCCGGCCTGCCCGGGGACGTGACCACGGGTGACCGCATCCTCATCGACGACGGGAAGCTCTCCCTCATCGCCACCGAGGTCACCGACACCGACGTCATCTGCCAGGTGCTCGAGGGCGGGACGCTGTCCAACAACAAGGGCATCAACCTGCCCGGGGTGGCCGTGTCGGTGCCGGCCCTGTCCGAGAAGGACAAGGACGACCTGCGCTGGGCGCTGCGCATGCGCGTGGACATGATCGCCCTGTCGTTCGTGCGCACCGCCGAGGACATCATCGACGTCCACAAGATCATGGACGAGGAGGGCCTGCGCCTGCCCGTCATCGCCAAGATCGAGAAGCCGCAGGCGGTCGAGAACCTCGACGAGATCATCCGGGCCTTCGACGGCGTCATGGTGGCCCGCGGCGACCTCGGCGTCGAGATGCCCCTCGAGGAGGTGCCGCTGGTCCAGAAGCGCGCCTGTGAGATCGCCCGTCGACGGGCCAAGCCGGTCATCGTCGCCACCCAGGTGCTCGAGTCGATGATCGACAACGCCCGCCCGACGCGCGCGGAGGCCTCGGATGCCGCGAACGCCGTCCTCGACGGCGCGGACGCCCTCATGCTCTCCGGCGAGACGAGCGTCGGCAAGCACGCCTTCGCGGCCGTGCGCACGATGGCCCGCATCATCGAGAACACCGAGGACCACGGCATGCACCGCATCCGCCCGCTCGGCACCCGCCCGAGCTCCAAGGGCGGCGCGGTGACAGCCGCCGCAGCCGACATCGGTGAGCTCCTCGGGGTGAAGTACCTCATCACCTTCACGACGAGCGGCGACTCCACGCGTCGCCTGGCCCGCGTGCGCCCCCGCATCCCGATGCTGGCCTTCACCCCCAACCAGTGGACCCGCAGCCAGCTCGCCCTCACCTGGGGTGTCGAGACCTTCCTCGTGGGCGAGGCCCGCCACACCGACGAGATGGCCATGCAGGTCGACGAGGTGCTGCTGGCGGCCGGCCGGGTTCTCGAGGGCGACACGGTGGTCATCGTCGCCGGCTCGCCCCCCGGCATCCCCGGCTCGACGAACGCCCTGCGCGTGCACCGGGTCGGCGATGCCAAGAACCGCGTCGCACCGGCCTACAGCGCGCTCTGAGCTCGGACGGCGAGCCAGGCGCCAGCCGGTCGCCGGTATGCTGACGATGCCCCGGCCGGGGTGGTGGAACGGCAGACACGGAGCACTCAAAATGCTCTGCCCGCAAGGGCGTGCGGGTTCAAGTCCCGCTCCCGGCACATGAGTGAGACCACCCCTGCCCCGGTTGCGCCCGCGGCCCAGCCAGCGCCTGCGACCAAGTCTGCGCCCGCGGCCAAGTCCGCGCCCGCCCAGCCAGCGGCCACCCAACGGGTGCCCGCCCAACCGGCACCCGTCCCGAAGGCGTCGACGGCCAAGCGCGTCCTCGTCGCCGAGGACGAGGCCATCATCCGCCTGGACCTCGCCGAGATGCTGGTCGATGCAGGCTACGACGTCGTCGGCCAGGCTGGTGACGGTGAGCAGGCCGTGGCCCTGGCGACCTCGCTGCGACCCGACATCGTCATCATGGACGTGAAGATGCCGGTCATGGACGGCATCACCGCGGCCGAGCAGATCGGCAAGGAGCGCATCTGCCCCGTCGTCATGCTCACCGCCTTCAGCCAGACCGAGCTCGTCGAGCGGGCCAGGGATGCCGGCGTCATGGCCTACATCGTCAAGCCGTTCACCTCCAGCGACGTCACGCCCGCGATCGACATCGCCCTCTCGCGCTGGGCCGAGCTGAAGACGCTCGAGGCCGAGGTCGCCGACCTCGGCGACCGGCTCGAGACGCGCAAGGCCGTCGACCGCGCCAAGGGCGTGCTCATGACCAAGCTGAAGATCTCCGAGGCGGATGCCTTCCGCTGGATCCAGAAGACGGCGATGGACCGACGGATGGGCATGCGTGAGGTTGCCGACGCGGTCGTGGCCGGTATGGAGAAGGCCTGAGTCCTGGCACGGTGACCGCTGCGTGCCGGCGTCACGCAGCGGGCGGTGAGCCGCACGCGTGCCGTGCGTCACGGCATCCGGAGTTCTGCGGGCTCAGCGCAGCCAGATCACGACCTGGGTGAGCAGCGGCGCGACGATGAGCGCCGGCAGCATGTCGCCAACCGGGATGTCGCGGACCCGCAGCAGCCGGAGGGCGATGCCGGCGAGCATCAACCCGCCGGTGGCCGTGAGCGCCGAGATGTGGGCGTCGGGCACGAGGTCGCCGAGCAGCACTCCCACGA
>DATIAB010000236.1:0-2382 GCA_035458265.1 Ornithinibacter sp.
GCCCTGCCGCGGTTCTTCGCCGAGGCCGCGGAGGCCGAGAACGTGCGAGCCATCGGAGCGCCCGAGGTCGACGTGACCGCCGTGCCGCTCGAGGACGGCCAGGACTTCACCTTCACCGTCGAGACCGACGTGCGCCCGGAGATCGAGCTTCCCGACCTCGAAGGCATCGCGGTCGAGGTCGACACCGTCGAGGCCTCCGAGGAGGACGTCGAGGAGCGGCTCACGGCGCTGCGCGAGCGCTTCGGCTCCCTCGTGGGTGTCGAGCGGGCCGTCGAGGACGGCGACTTCGTCTCGATCGACCTGTCCGCCAGCATCGGCGGCGAGGAGGTCGACGCGGTCACCGGCGTCTCCTACGAGGTCGGCAGCGGCAACATGCTCCCCGGCATGGACGAGGCGCTGCTGGGCATGAGCGCCGGCGAGTCCAAGGACTTCACCGCCCCACTGGCCGGTGGCGACCGCGAGGGGGAGGACGCCGACTGCACCGTCACCGTCCAGGCCGTCAAGGTGCGCGAGCTGCCCGCCCTCGATGACGACTTCGCCCAGCTGGCCTCCGAGTTCGACACCCTCGAGGAGCTGCGCGCCGACGTCACCCGTCAGGCCGAGCAGGGCAAGAAGTACGAGCAGGGCATCCAGGCCCGCGACAAGGTGCTCGAGCACCTGCTCGAGACCGTCGACGTCGCAGTCCCCGAGGGGGTCGTCGAGGCCGAGGTCCACCAGCACCTCGAGGGCGAGAACCGCCTCGAGGACGACGAGCACCGCGCCGAGGTGCAGGAGAGCACGCGCCGCGCGCTCAAGGCCCAGTTCCTGCTCGATGCCGTCGCCGAGAAGCTCGAGGTCCAGGTCGAGCAGCCCGAGCTCATCGAGTACCTCGTGATGAGCGCCCAGCAGTACGGGATGGACCCCAACACGTTCGCCCAGACCATCGACCAGCAGGGCCAGATCCCCTCGATCGTGCAGGAGGTGGCCCGCCGCAAGGGCCTGGCCGCCGTGCTCGACCAGGCTGTGGTCACCGACACCACAGGCACCGTCATCAACCTCGACGAGCTCGTGCCACAGCAGGGCGAGCCCACCCTGGCGGACATCGTCGGCGACGAGGACGACGTCGAGGATCACGAGACCGACGTCGCCGACGAGGCCGACAAGGCCTGACGGCTCCCTGTCCCCGGGGTTCAGGCCGGCGGCGGGGCGCTCGTCGTGCCGATGCGCAGTCGCACGGGGTAGGGCTCGTCCGACACCGGGCGACCCTCGAGGGCGCGCCGCACCAGCCGACCCATCCGGCGGCCCTTCTCGGCGCCGGGCTGGTCGACCGTGGTCAGCACGTGGTCCAGCCACGGCAGGTCGACCCCGTCGAACCCGGTGACCGTGAGGTCCTCGGGGACGCGCAGGCCCAGTGCCTCGGCGGCGCGCACGGCGCCGGCGGCGAGCAGGTCGGCCTGCGCGACGATCGCCGTGGGCCGCTGTGCGGCAGGGACGTCGAGCAGGATCCTCGCGGCGTCCTCACCGGCCTCGACCGTGAGGTCATGCGCCTGCACGACGGGAGCGTGCGACCCCGCGAGCGAGCGGAACCCGGCGAGGCGACCCACGGCATCCGGGTAGGTCGCACGGGCGACGTCGGTGTCGGTGACGGGGCCGGTGGGGGAACCGGGGCCGAGCATCATGCTCAGGTGGGCGACCCGCTCGTGCCCGAGGTCGAGCACGTGACGGGTCGTGAGCCCCATTGCGGCGAACTCGTCGGTGAGCACGTGTGCGACCTGCGGGTGCACCGGCGCGCCGCTGCCCACCAATGGGACGCCTCGAGCCAGCAGGTGGTCCACGACGGGGTTGTCGCGGTTGCCGCACAGGGGGAAGACCGCCGCGTCGACCGCCTGCGTGGCCAGCTGGGCCAGGGCGCGCTCGGGGTCCTCGAGCGGCTGCGCGATGAGCAGCATGGATCGGCCCGCGGCATCGAGCTCCTCGGCCAGGCCGTCGAGGATGGCCAGGGCGAACGGATCGTGGAAGGCGTGCCGCAGGGGCCCCTCGACGACGACGGCGACGGTGCCCACGCTGCCCCTCCGTAGCGAGGACGCGAGGGGGTCGGGCCCGGCATACGACAGCTCGGATGCCGCGTCGCGCACCCGCTGGGCGGTCGCCTGCGCGACCGGACCCTTGCCGCTGAACACCAGGGATGCCGTCGACGTGGACACCCCCGCACGGCGCGCGACGTCGCGCAGCGTGGGGCGGCGGTGCGTGGATCGCGTCTGACGGGGCTGCGTGGAGCGCGTTTGACGAACGGGGGTCATGGGAGACACAATATCGAATCGATTCGATCACATCGATTCGACTTACGATCCTCCCGCCGTGAGTGCGCAGGTGGTCGCCCTGGCAGCCACCTGCGCATCACGG
>DATIAB010000237.1:0-6127 GCA_035458265.1 Ornithinibacter sp.
CTGCGGTTCGGGGCCAAGGTGCCCGGCGCACAGATGGAGGTCCGCGACGTGACGATGGACTTCGGCTACGGCCGCTCCTTCACCGAGTCCTCCCCGGAGGCCTACGAACGCCTCATCCTCGACGTCCTGCTCGGCGAGCCCCCGCTCTTCCCTCGTCACGAGGAGGTCGAGCTCTCCTGGCAGATCCTCGACCCCATCGAGGAGTTCTGGGCGAAGAAGGGACGCGCTCCCGAGCAGTACCCGTCCGGGACGTGGGGCCCGGACGGAGCCGACGCCATGATGCGGCGCGACGGGCGAGAGTGGAGGCTTCCGTGATCACCACCCCAACAAGTTCTCCGCTCGTACCTCGCTCCGATACTGATTGGGGACCCCGGTGATCGTCGACCTGCCCGACACGACGACCGCTGCCGTCTCCGCACGGCTCGTTCGACTGCGTGCCGACACCGGGTCGATGGCCCTCTCGCGCGTGTTGACCCTCCTCGTCGTCGTCGACGAGGCCCACGTGGATGCCGCGATCGAGACGGCCAACGACGCGAGCCGCCAGCACCCCTGCCGCATCATCGTCGTCGTCGCCGGCAACAAGCGCGGCGCCTCACGGCTCGACGGCCAGATCAGGGTCGGCGGGGATGCCGGTGCGTCGGAGGTCGTCGTCCTGCGCCTCTACGGCAGGCTTGCCGGGCACGGACGAGCCGTCGTGACACCGCTGCTCCTCGCGGACTCCCCCATCGTCGCGTGGTGGCCGGTCGACGGCCCCCAGGAGCCGTCGAAGGACCCCATCGGGATGATGGCTCAGCGCCGGGTCACCGACGCCGCGCAGTCGACCATCGCGTCGCGCACCTTCCTGCGCCGCCTCGCGGACGGCTACGCCGCCGGGGACAGCGACCTCGCATGGTCCCGGATCACCCTGTGGCGCGGGCTGCTTGCGGCGGCCCTGGACCAGCCTCCCTTCGAGGCGGTGACCAGCGCCGTCGTCGTCGCTGCCCCGGACTCACCCTCCGGTGACCTGCTGGCCGGCTGGCTCGCGGCCCGGCTGCGCTGTCCGGTGTCGATAGCCCGTGCTCGAGGCGGCAGCGGCATCGTCTCGGTGCGGCTCGAGCGGGCCAGTGGCACCGTCGACCTGGTCCGTCCGGTCGACGGCAACACCGCGACGCTGACACAGCCGGGACAGCCCGTGCGCACCCTGGCGCTCGCACACCGCGGCGACGCCGAGTGCCTGGCCGACGAGCTTCGCCGGCTCGACCCCGACGAGGTGTACCACGACGCGCTGGTCAAGGGACTGAGCAGGTGCACCATTTCGCGCCAGACCGCCAGCGAGGCCGTGCGCGCTGGACGGGCACCCTCGGTGGCCGAGTCCGAACGCACCGCTCGGCGGTTGCGCCGAGCCGCCCGCGGCAGCGCCCGGAGCGCGATGGTCGAGGCCGCCCCGATGCCTCCGAAGTCCGACGACCCGGAGGTCGTGAAGCAGGCTGCCGCTGCCCAGCTCGCCGAGGCCGAGGAGCGCCGATCATGACCAGCACCCCCACCGTCGTCGTCCACCGCGGGCGGCAGGCCCTCGCGGATGCCGCGGCCGCTCGCCTCGTCGTGGCGATCGTCGATGCCCAGTCGGCTCGGGGAGAGGCCCAGATCTCGATGACGGGGGGGTCGATGGGGTCGCAGATCATCACCTCGCTGTGTGAGGTTCCGGCCCGCGACGCCGTCGACTGGTCCCGGGTCCACGTGTGGTGGGGTGACGAGCGGTGGCTGCCCTCCGGTGACGCCGACCGCAACGACACCCAGAACGACGCAGCCGGCTTGGCCAGCCTGGGGCTGGCTCCCGAGCACGTGCACCGCGTCGCCGGGCCCGACCACAGCGAGAGCGCCGAGGCCAGCGCCGCCATGTACGAGGCGGAGCTGCGCGAACACGGCGGTGGCACCTTCGACGTCATGGTGCTCGGCGTCGGGCCGGACGGCCACATCGCGTCACTCTTCCCCCACCATCGAGCCGCCGCGACCGCCGACCGCATCGCGGTGGCCGTGCACGACTCCCCCAAGCCGCCACCCACCCGTGTCTCGCTGACCCGTGAGTGCCTGGAGCGATCACGCGAGGTCTGGTTCCTCGTGAGCGGAGCCGACAAGGCGGATGCCGTGCGCCGCGGCGTCATGGGAGCCCCCTTCGAGACCACCCCCGCGGCACACGTGCACGGCATGGAGCGAACCCTCTGGCTCGTGGACGCCGACGCCGCCACCGATCTGGGAGGCTGACGCCATGGGACTGTTCGACCGACTCCGTGGCCGCGACTCCGAGACCGATGACGGTGGCGAGGTCACGGCGGGCACCCACGTGGATGACATGGAGGGTGTCGAACCCTTGGAGGAGATCGGCATCCGGCGTCTGACACCGGATGACGAGGCCAGCCTGGACGCGGTCCGCGCGGCCTATGCCGCGCACAGCATCGACCCGGCCGACCTCGACAGCATCGCCACCGCCTACCACCACGCCCTGGACGCCGGCGAGGGCGCGATCGAGTCCTCCGACCTGGTCGCCCTGATCAGCACGGCGATCGGCGACCACCTCGTGGCCAGTGCCCGCTACCGCTGGGTCGTCAGCACCGACCCGTTCGGCACCGACCTCGCGGTCGAACCGCCCCGACACGGCATCCCGGTCGTCACCCGCACCCTCGTCGCCGTTCGGTGGATGGGCCGCGAACGCGGCTGGATCCCCGGGGTCACCGGCCACCTGGCCCGCGCCGGCCGCGGCTAGGACGACACCAGGCCCGGTGCCGCGGCGAGGACACCTCGCGGGTGCTCCCCGACGACTCGATGAGAGCCGACTACTGGATGAGCGCCGACTACTGGATGAGGCCGCGGCCTCGCAGCGACTCCAGGGCCTCGTCGAGGATGGCCTCCCCGTCGACGTCGGAGCGGCGCTCCTTGACGTATGCGAGGTGGGTCTTGTAGGGCTCCACCTTCATCGGTGCCGGGGGGTTGTCCTGGTCCCGACCCGCCGGGTAGCCGCATCGGGGGCAGTCCCACTGCTCGGGAATGACCAGACCGGGCTCCTCCGAGAAGCTCGGGCGGGTCTCGTGCCCGTTGGAGCACCAGAAGGAGATGTGCACCCTCGGGGCGACCTCGCCCCGCTCGGCCTCGCCCATCGGGCCCGCACCGACGCGCGAGCCACGGATCGCGTTTCCACCTGCCATGTCTACTCCCTGACCTAGACCGCGAAACGTTCGAGAACGCCGAGACCGACGACGCAGGTGAACCACACGAGGGCGACCCCGATGGTGATGCGGTCGAGGTTGCGCTCAGCCACCGACGAGCCGCCGAGTGAACTGGACATGCCGCCGCCGAACATGTCGGACATGCCACCGCCCTTGCCCTTGTGCATCAGGATGAGCAGGGTCAGGAACAGGCCGGTGAGCACCAGGAGTGCCTGGAGGCCGATGCGAACCGCATCCACGTGAAAGTCCTTCGTGCGAGATCGGGGGGACAACCGCTCAAGGATAACCGGTGCGAGCGGCGACCCCGGTCAGGGCGGGGTCACGACGTGGCGAGGTGGTCCCGGAAGCGGCAGATCGCGGCGAACTCGGCGGGGTCGATCGAGGCTCCGCCCACGAGGGCGCCGTCGACGTCCTCCTTGGCCATGATGGCCGCGACGTTGCTGGACTTCACCGAACCGCCGTAGAGCACCCGGATGCCGTCCGCGACGTCGCCGCTGTAGAGCTCGGCGAGCTTCGTGCGGATCGCCGCGCAGACCTCCTGTGCGTCCTCCGGGGTCGCCACCTCACCGGTGCCGATGGCCCAGATGGGCTCGTACGCCACGACGGCGCTGCGGGCCTGCTCGACGGGCAGCCCGTCGAGGCCGGCCTCGACCTGGGCCAGGACGTGCTCGACGTGCGTGCCGGCCTGACGGATCTCCAGACCCTCACCGCAGCAGAAGATCGGGGTGATGCCGTGCCGGTAGGCGGCCTTCACCTTGGCGTTGACGACCGTGTCGTCCTCCTGGTGGTACTCGCGCCGCTCGCTGTGACCCACGGCGACGTAGGAGCAGCCGAGCTTGGCCAGGAAGGCACCGCTGATCTCACCGGTGTAGGCGCCGGCGTCGTGCACGGAGAGGTCCTGGGCCCCGAACTTCAGCTCGAGCCGGTCGCCGTCGATGAGGGTCTGCACGCTGCGCAGGTCGGTGAAGGGCGGCAGCACCGCCACCTCGACAGCCCCGAAGTCGTGCTTGCCGTCCTTGAGGGTCCAGTCGAGCTTCTGCACGAGGTGGGTGGCCTGGAGGTGGTCCAGGTTCATCTTCCAGTTGCCCGCGAGCAGGGGGGTGCGGCCGGAGGTCATGCGTCAGTGCTCCTTCGTGAGGATGGCGATGCCGGGGAGTTCCTTGCCCTCGAGGTACTCGAGGGACGCGCCGCCACCGGTGGAGATGTGCCCGAACTGTGCGTCGTCGAAGCCGAGCTGGCGCACTGCCGCCGCCGAGTCGCCGCCGCCGACCACCGTCAGGGCTCCCTGGGCGGTCACCTCGACAAGAGCCTGGGCGAGGCGGCGGGTGCCGGACGCGAACGGGGCCATCTCGAAGGCCCCCATGGGGCCGTTCCAGAAGACCGTGCGGGTGTCGGCGAGCTTGTCGGCGTACAGCTGCGCCGACGCCGGGCCGATGTCGAGCCCCATCATGTCGGCGGGGATCGCGTCGGCCGCGACGGTGACCGTCTCGGTGTCGGCGGAGAACTCGCGACCGCACACCACGTCGACGGGCAGCACGATCTCGACACCGGTCTCCTCGGCTCGTCGCAGGTAGTCGCGGCACGCATCGACGCTGTCGGCGTCGAACAGGCTCGTGCCGATCTCGTGGCCCTGGGCCGCGAGGAAGGTGAAGAGCATGCCGCCACCGATGAGGAGTCGGTCAGCGGTGGTCATGAGGTTGTCGATGACGGCGAGCTTGTCAGCGACCTTGGCCCCGCCGAGCACCACGGCGTAGGGCCGCTCCGGCTCGACGGTGAGGCGCTTGAGCACGTCGACCTCGGCAGCCACGAGCCCACCCATGGCGGATGGCAGTCGGGTCGCGATGTCGTAGACGGAGGCCTGCTTGCGGTGCACGACACCGAAGCCGTCGGACACGAAGGCGTCGGCCAGACCAGCGAGGGCGTCGGCGAACTCGGCACGCTCCTCGTCGGACTTGGCGGTCTCCCCCGCGTTGAAGCGGAGGTTCTCGAGCAGGACGACGTCGCCGTCGGCCATGCCGTCGACCGCGGCCCGGGCGCTTTCGCCGACCGTGTCGGTGGCGAAGCCGACCGGGCGGCCGAGCAGCTCTGCCAGGCGCCCGACGACGGGCGCCAGCGAGTAGCGCTCCTCCGGAGCGCCCTTCGGCCGGCCGAGGTGGGCGCACACGATGACGCGTGCGCCCGCCTCGGCGAGGGCGGAGATGGTCGGGACCGAGGCCCGGATGCGGCCGTCGTCCGTGATCGTCGTGCCGTCGAGCGGCACGTTGAGGTCGGAACGGACGAGCACGCGCTTGCCGCGCACGTCGCCCAACGACGTGATGTCACCCATGATCGGCTGGGCCCCGCGCTCTCAGAGGCTCTTGCCGACGAGCAGCGTGAGGTCGATGAGGCGGTTGGAGTAGCCCCACTCGTTGTCGTACCAGCCCACGACCTTGACCTGGGTGCCGATGACCTTGGTCAGGCCGGAGTCGAAGATGCACGAGCTGGGGTCGGTGACGATGTCGGCCGACACGATCGGGTCCGAGGTGTACTTGAGGAAGCCCTTGAGCGGGCCGTCGGCGGCCGCCTTGACGATCGCGTTGACCTCCTCGACGGTGGTCTCGCGGCCGGCCTCGAAGGTGAGGTCAGTCGCGGAGCCGGTCGGGGTCGGCACGCGCAGCGCGTAGCCGTCCAGCTTGCCCTTCAGCTCGGGCATCACCAGCCCGATGGCCTTCGCGGCACCGGTGCTCGTCGGGATGATCGACAGGGCCGCGGCGCGGGCGCGACGCATGTCGCGGTGCGGGCCGTCCAGGAGGTTCTGGTCGGAGGTGTAGGCGTGCACCGTGGTCATCAGGCCCTTGACGATGCCGAGCTCGTCGGACAGCGGCTTGGCCATGGGGGCCAGGCAGTTCGTCGTGCAGGACGCGTTGGAGATGACGTGGTGGGTGGCC
>DATIAB010000238.1:0-12450 GCA_035458265.1 Ornithinibacter sp.
GTACGTCGCTGCGTGCCGACGAGCTCGCATGGTCCTCGCCGCGCCCGCCTGGCGACTCGTCGCGCAGCCAGACATCGAGCCTGACGTCCTGAGCGAACTCGTCAGTGGTGACCGAGATCGCCTCGCTGAAGCCGCCGACGCCCGCGAGGTCGCGGACCTGGTAGCTCCCGCCATTGATCCGGTAGAGCAGATGGGCCGGGTCGCCGTTGCTGGAGCCCGTTACCGTCCAGGTGACGGTCTTGCCGCTGATCGCTGGGGCGCCGATGTCGTTGAGCATGCCGTCCAGTCGCCCGTAGGTCTGGGCGTTCTGCACCCCACTCGCGGTGCATCCGGCGGGAGCCTTCTCATTGCAGACCCGCAGCTGCACCTGGTAGGGCTGCTCGTTGCTGGGCGTCTGGAACCGGGTCACGTTGGTGCCGGCCTGCTGTCCGAAGGTCTTGACCACGGTCCCCGCGACCAGGATCTCGACCTTGCTCACGCTTCCCCGGGAGTCCGGAACCGTGTAGCGCACCTGCGCCTCCTGGCTCGTGCCCGTCGCAACCAGCTCGAACGGGCCCCACTGCGCCGGTCGACCGACCGCCTCGATCGAGCTGCCCGGACTCGGCTTCGACCGCTTGCCGGGTTGGTCCCCGGGCTGGTTGGCGGCGACGACGGTGTAGGTGTAGGTCAGGCCGTCGTAGGCCACGCCGGCGTGGGTGCAGGAGAGCGAGGCGAGGCGCTGGCAGCCGGGCACAGCACCCGAGGACACGCCGTTGGAGTAGCTGACGGTGTAGACCGTGGGGCCGGGCCCCTCGGGCAGCACGGCCTGCCAGCTGATCCGGATGTTGGTCTGGTTGGCACCGGCCTCCAGGTCGGTGACCGCCGGAGCCGCGGGTGCGGGCGGCGTACCGAGGGGCTGCATCGGCGCGGAGGTGCGCGGCAGCGAGTAGCCGACCTGGTTCTGGGCCTTGACCGTGAACTCGTAGACCGAGTTGTTGTCCAACCCGATGGCGGTGTAGCTCAGCTGGTTGCCGGGCACGGTCGCGGTCGCTCCACCCGGCCACGTGATCGTGTAGTCGAGGATCCTCGAGGTGTTGGTGGACGGCTTGTCCCAGGCGATGGTGATCTGGCCGTCGTCGCGACCGGCCATCCGGATGTCCTGCACCCGCCCGGGCTGCGTGTCCGCCCGCGCCGAGCGGGACAGGGCGCTCCAGTCACTGCCGCCGACGCGGTTCACCGCCTGGACGCGGAAGCTGTAGTTGCCGCCGGTCTTGAGCTTGCGGAAGACGCACTCGTTGGTGTCGCACCGCTGCTTGGCGCCGGACCTCTCCTCGCGCACCACGTAGTGCGTGACGGGCGCACCGCCGTCGTCGTCGGGCGGCGCCCAGCCCATCTTGATGGTGCCGACCTCGTCGGAGAGCGGGTAGGGACGCGGCTCACCGGGCGCGGACGGTGTGCCGATGACGCGGAACTGGATGCGCCCCTCCGCCCTGCGTGAGGACGGCGGATCGCCGTCGGCGACGTCGCTGACGACCAGGCGGAAGCTCGCCTCCGCGCCGCGGGTGTCGCGCTCGGCCGTCAGCGTGAGCCGGCTGCCGCTGACGCTCGCCCTCACCCCTGGCGTGCCCGTGTTCTGGACCTCCACGACCGTCGGCTCGGGGTCGGCCACGCCGCCCACGAGGTAGGACCCGATGTCGTAGACGCGGCTCTGCCCGGCCTCCATGGTCTCGACGCGGATCGGCAGGAGTCTCGGTGGTGGGGCCTGGTCCAGCCGGAAGCGCACCTCCTGCGCGTTGCTGTCGCCGGCACGCACCGTCAGGACTGCCTCGCCGCCTTCCGTGGCGTCGTCCGCCGCCGTGACGGCGACGACGGACCCCACCGGGCTGCCGACCTCGACACCGTCGACGGTCTGGCTCCACGCCGCGGTGAAGTCGAGGTCGACAGCGTCACGCGGGTCGACGGTGAAGACCTTGCAGTACGTCGCGATGTCGAGGTCGTAGCGCTGGCCGGCAGACATCGGGATCACGCTCGACGGACACTCGAGCGAGGGGGTGTCGTCGCCCACCACGACCGGGATCGAGAGGACGGCGGTCACACCGTCGTCGGTGGTCGTGGCGTCCTCGTTGCCGCTGGCGTCGGTCGCGGTCGTCACCTCCACCAGCACCGAGCCCGGCCCGCGGAAGCCCGCAGGCGCCGAGAGCGTGAACCCGTTGTCGCCGTCGGGGCCGACGGTCAGCTGGCTGGGAGACGCGGACCACGAACGACGACCCGAGGCCAACCGCACGCGACCGCCGTCGGGCGCGGCGATGTAGTCGGACACCTTGCCCGTCGTGCTGCTGCCGGAGTCGAGCTCGATGAGCGACCCGGGCAGGACATAGGGGAGACCGTCGCCCGTCGGCGGGATGTAGACCGCGGCGACCGCGGTGGCGCCGTCGGCGTCGCGGACCTCGAAGGGCAGCACCTTCGGCGCCTCGCCCCGGTCGGCTCGGACCTGCACGCCGTCGACCACCCGGGCCGACGGGTCGCCCGACACCTCGACCACCTCGAGGTCCTCTGCGGCGCCGTCCGGGTCGTAGGCGCCCTCGAGGACGTCGACGACCACGCTGCCGCTGTCGTCGGCCCGGCCGAAGGCGTCGTACACGATCGGGGGGTTGTCGTAGTCGGCCGCCGTGGTCAGCGTCATGGTCGAGCGTGACTCGTCGATGCCGTTGGTGACCCGGTAGACCAGGACGGTCGGCGGCGCCTTCGCGGAGTCGGGCGCCGGCACCGTCACCAGGTTGGTGTCGGGATCGAGGCGCGCGCCTTCGGGACCATCGAGGATCTCGACCTCGACCGAGTCCCCGGCTGCGATGAAGTCGTTGGCCAGCGGGTCGAAGGTCGCCGTACGCCCGGGCTCGACCGTGAGCCGGTCCTCGACCGCCAGCGGCGGCTGGGGCTGTCCCGGCGCGACGACGGCCACCCGGACCGTCCCGGTGGCGAAGGCACCCTGGGAGTCGACGACGGAGTAGGTGAACTCGTCCGTGCCGACGGTGCGCGGGTAAGCCTGGTACTCGAGGAAGTTGCCGCCGACCGCCTCGATCCGACCGAGCCGCGGGGCGGACGTGATACCGGTGACGGTGACGGGGTCACCGTTGCGGTCCACCCCGACCCCCGGTACGCGAACCTTCACGGTGTCGCCGGAGACCACCCGTCCCTCGAGGGTCGGCGGCTCGGGCGCGTCGTTGG
Organism: Ornithinibacter sp.; assembly: GCA_035458265.1. Classification (GTDB taxonomy): domain Bacteria; phylum Actinomycetota; class Actinomycetes; order Actinomycetales; family Dermatophilaceae; genus Fodinibacter. The sequence continues at coordinate 3,205 of DATIAB010000238.1, forward strand.
GGTCGTCGGCCGGCACCACGGTCACCTCGAGGGTGCCGTCGGCCCGCTTGCCCTCGAGGTTCTGGGCCACGTAGGTGACGGTGTAGGTGTCGCGCTCCGCGACCTTCTCGGGCGCCACGTAGCGGACCACGCGCCCCGACACGAACGCCTTGCCCACGTCGCCGGTCACGTCGATGGGCGCGACCACGGCGAGCTGGCCCGGGGTGTCGCTGCTCGACAGGTCGCTGAGGAGCGTGAGGCGGTCGCCGGCCGGGGACACGTCGTTGTCGAGCACGGGCGCCGAGACCGCACCGCCGGCTCGCACGACGACCTTGTCGGAGACCGTGATGGGGGTGTTGTCCGCAGGCGCCGGACGCTGGGTGACCACGACCTCCCCCCGGACTGCCGAGCTGGTGCCGTTGCTGATCGTGTACGAGACGGTCTGCGTCACGGGCGCGATGTCGGGTCTGGTTGCGGAGATGCGCAGCCAGCGCCCGTCGACGATGGCCACGTCGAGCTGGTCGGACTGCTCGCCGGCGGCGCGCTGCACCACCAGCAGCCCGCCGGCCGGGTCGAGATCGTTGGCCAGCACGTCGACGAGGCCCGGGGCCTGCCCGTAGACGGTGAGGGTGTCGGGCATGGCGAGGGGGTCCGCCGAGCGTTTGGGACGCGCCTTCACGTCGACCCGGATCGTCCCCTGGTCCAGGGGCGCGTTGCCGAAGCCCGCGTCGTAGCTCAGGAAGTAGGTCCCGGCCCGCTCGCCCGTGAAGGTGAGCTGGCCGGCATCGAGGTCGGTGACCACCTTGGCGTTGGGCTGCTGAGGCACCTTGCCACCGAGCGAGAGCTCGGCGTCGGTGGCGTTGGGGTCCGAGCCGGGCAGGTCGTTGAGGAGCGGCCGGATCTTGATCGGCTTGCCGACCTCGCCGCGTACGACGTCGGGCTCGGCCTGTGGGGCGTAGGACTTCTGGTCCTTGGGCGCCTGGACCTGGAAGCCCATCGACTTGGTGACGGGGGCGGAGCGACCGTCGGTGACGGCGAACTCCACGCGGACCAGCTGCGGGCCGTCGGCCGCGCCGGACGGGGCGGTGAAGCGGATCCGGCCGTCGGCGGTCGTGCGCGCGACGGCTCCCGTCTCCTCGCCCCCCACGGCCTTGGCCGAGTCCAGGAGCAGGGTGTCGCCGTCGCTGTCGTCGCGCCAGTCCGCGAGCACCGGGACGGCGAGCTCGCCGCGGTGCGGCACCTTGTAGGTGGGCTTCTTCCAGCCCTCGCGAAGGGTGGGCGGCTCGTTCTGCTGGGCGCCGCGCACCTCGACCTCGACGGAGGCGTTGGCCGAGAGGCCGTTGCGGCCGTCGTCGATGAAGTAGTCGAAGCGTGCGGGCCGGGCGTCCTCGGGCATCTGCAGGACCAGCGTCTGGCCGTCGGGGCTGATCTCGACGCGCGCGCCGCCGGACGGCTGGTCCACGTCGACGATGCTGAGCAGCCGACCGGCGGGGGCCGAGTCGTTGTCCAGCGGGTGGAGCACCGTCGTGCGGCCGGCCCGGACGCCGTACGAGTCCGGCTTGGCGCGGGGCGGACGGCGGTCGGCGTCGCTCTGGTTCTCGTTCTCCTGGTCGTCGTCCTTGTTCTTCTTCTTCGACGTGAAGGCTTCCCAGTTGTCGATCCGGATCGGCCTGTCCTGCTGCACGTCCCAGACGGTGCCGCTGTTGGCGTCGTTGAGGACGATCTCGCCACGGTTGACCCGGAACGCCAGGCTGGTCGCGTTGCCGCCGAGGTCGTCCTCGACGACCTCCTGCGACCCGCACTGCACCGCGACCGCGCCGAGGCCGCCGGACCAGGCTCCGTAGACGCACGCACCCAGACGGACCGGCTCGACGGCGGAGGTGCCGGACCGGTCGGAGACGGTGGTGACGTCGCCGGACTCGAGGTCGACGCTCAGGAGCCCGTCGGGCGCCCCGACCAGCACCGCGCTGTGGGCGGGCCCCGGCTGTTGGAGCCTGCTGCCCGGCGTGACGGGCACGGTGGCCCCGTCGACCACGCTGAGCACGCCGGCGTCGGCGTCGAGGGTGACGACGCGCTCACCGACCGTGGTGATGTCGGAGACCTGGCCGGCGTCGCCGGACAGGTCTCGCGTGCGTGGCTTGCGGAACCCGGCGACGGTGGGGGCCAGCGTCGTGACGGTGCCCTCCTCGGTGGACGTCACCACCGCGGTGCCCGACTGGCTGACGGTCAGGGCCGCCCCCTCGCCGACCTCGGCGAGCGGCTCGGCCTGCCGGTCGACGGCGCTCACGACCGGCTTGCCGATCTGGTCGTCGTAGCGCACCGCCCACACCTCGCCGGTCTCGGCGTCGACGGTGGCGAGGGTGCCACCGGCCATGGCGACGTCACCGGTGACCGGGATCGCGGCGGAACCGCCGTCCTGCGCCTCGAGCCGACTGGTCTCGATGACCTGCCCGCGGCTTGTCCCGGCGTCGAGGGTGACGACGGCCGCGCCGTCCTGGACCACGTCGAGGCGCGCCTTGCCGTTGTCGCCCGGCACCACGCCGTCGAGCTGGTTGATCGGCTTGTTGAGGCGGCCGGACCAGCCCAGCTTGTCGTTGACGACCCACACGCCGCCGTCGTTGAGCTCGGCCTCGTGCAACTTGTAGCCCTCTGCGGACACTGCGTAGACGACGACGGCGGTCGAGGCGACCGCCAGCGCGACCCCGGAGGCGATGCCTGCCCGGTGTCGACGCAGAGCAGTCACACGTGCCACGCCAGTCCCCCTTGGCCCCACGGATGAGGTACGCCCGCCGCACTCACCCACGAAGGAGGGTATGTATGTCGCGGAGGTTCGGACAAGTTTCCGACAAATCCCGACCATGTGCGCCGGACAGGCGTGATGGGTGATGATGGAACGGTGGGCGTGTACGAGGGGAGCCGACGTTGATCGTGGAAGCGCGGTACGCCAGCGGGGCCGGCGTGCTCGTCGGCAGTGGCGCGCACTGGGTGCTGCTGACCGACCCCGGTGACGAACGGGTCGTCCAGGACATCTGGGACGCCCTCGTCCTGACGGCCCCGTCCGGGGCGAGTGTCGCCGAACGGGTGCTGGCGATCGCCGAGGAGGCGTTCGAGGGCGACCCGCCCGGACTGGCCCTCGTCGACTTCACGTCCGGCGCGTCGACGACGCTGTCCCGCGGCCTCGGGCACGTGCGCCTCGCCGGACCGGCGCGCGTGCTCAGCCTCGACGCGGGAGCCGACCCCGAGAGCCTCACCAGCACCCGACGCCTCGTGGGCGGGGTCGTCGCCGCCGACCGGGTCGAGCTCACGCCGGTCTCGGCCCGAACCGCGCCCACGCACCGCGCCCAGGAGGTTGCGCCGCCCGTGGCAGCCGCCCTCATCGACGGCATCCCGGACGCCATCCTGGCAGCCAAGGGTCCCGACGGACCTCCCCCGCGGACCCGCGTACGCCGTCCGGTCGAGGACACCGGCTCCCTCGTCGACACCTCCGAGCCCGACCCGCTGATGATGCAGCGGATCGAGGAGGGAGCCCACACGACCATCCGGCCACCCGCGGCTCCCGAGCCCGACGACCACGACGGCGCGACGTCGCTGCGACCGGCCCACCTCACCCACAGCACGGCTCCCACCGTGCTCGCCGTCAGCTGTCCCCTCGGTCACCTCACTCCCCCGATCTCGCCGCAGTGCCGGGTGTGCCACCAGCGGGTCGCCCCGCAGGAGCCTCGACGGGTGGACCGGCCACCGTTGGGTGGCCTGCGCCTACCCACCGGCGAGGTCGTCCCCCTCGACCGGGGCGTGGTGCTGGGCCGCAAGCCCGCGCCCGCGCTGGGCAGCACGGACTGGCCGCACCTCGTCCACCTGCCGTCCGACCACTCCTTCGTGTCGCGGCGGCACCTCCAGATCGAGCTCGACGGCTGGGACGTGATCGCCCGTGACCTCGACAGCCGCGGAGGCACCACGATCGCTTCCCCGGGTCGCGACCCGGAGCGGATGAGGCCCGGGGACGCCTACGTGCTCGACCCCGGCACGGTGCTCGACATGGCCCACGTCTACGCCGTCCGCTACGAGTCGGGGGCGGTCGCCCGGTGAGCGCACCTGTCATCCCGGGGTTCGCGTTCGTCGAGCACCTCGGCAGCGGCGGCTTCGCCGACGTGTTCCTCTACGAACAGCAATGGCCGCGCCAGCGCGTCGCCGTCAAGGTCGTACGCCCTGACGTCCCGCTGACCGACCGGGAGAAGTACCTGTTCACCGCCGAGGCCAACGCGATGGCCCGCCTCGCCGACCACCCCTACATCGTCTCGGTGATCACGGCCGGGGTCACCGCCGAGGGTGGCCGGCCGTTCCTCGTGATGCGCTACTGCCCGCCGCCCGACCTCGGTGTGCGGGTGCGGGCCAACCCGATGGCCCCGGTCGACGCGGTCTCCACCGGCATCAAGCTGGCGAGCGCGATCGAGACCGCGCACCGCTCCGGCATCCTCCACCGCGACATCAAGCCCAGCAACGTGCTCGTCACGACCTACCACGAGCCCGCCCTGACCGACTTCGGCATCGCCGGCCACATGGCCGACGTCGAGGGCGACAACGACGTCCGCATCTCCTACCCGTGGTCGCCGCCCGAGCTGCTCGACGGCCGGTCCAACGGGTCCGTGGCCTCCGACGTCTACTCCCTCGGCGCGACCATCTGGCACCTGCTCGTCGGCCGGTCCCCCTTCTCGATCCCCTCGGGCGACAACTCGACGCGCGCCCTGAGCGCGCGCATCCTGCACGCCGCTCCCCCGGCCACCCAGCGTCCCGACGTCCCGCCGGCGCTCGACCGGCTCCTGCAGCAGTGCCTGGCCAAGCGGCCCGAGCACCGCCCGGCCAGCGCCCTCGAGCTCGCGCGCGCACTCCAGCGCATCGAGTCGGCGGCGGGCTGGGCGCGCACGCCCGTGGCCGTGGAGGGTGACCGTCCAGACGCATCGGTCGGCGTGGGCGAGGCACCCGGCGCGTCGGGCTCGCCCGGGTCCTACGGCCCCTCCGGCTCGTACGTTCCCTCAGGCCCGTCGGGTCATGCCGAGGACGCCACCGCGATGAAGCCGGTCACCGTGATCTCGGCGAGCGGCCCGCGACGTATCGCCGCCCAGGACCCGTCGCCGCTCGACCCGGACGGCGAGGAGGAGCGTGCCGGCGTACCGGGCCTGGTCTGGGCAGGCGTCGGCGTCGCGGTCCTCGCGCTCCTGGTCGGCTTCCTCGTCCTCGGTGGCGACGGCCGCGAGGAGGACCCCGGCGTGGTCGTCCCGACCGAGTCGCAGACACCGGGTGACGTCGTCCCCGACGTGCTCACGGAGGCCGTCGCGCTCACCGGCAGCCGCACTCAGCGCGGGGTGCTGTTCGAGTGGCGCCCGCCCGTGCCGGTGGAGAGCGGCGACTCGTTCAGCTGGCACCGCGACGACACGGATGAGTACGGCACGACGTCGCGCAGGCGGCTGCTCGTGCGCACCGACGACCCGGTGTGCCTCGACGTGCGGATGACCCGCGGGTCGGACAACTCGCCCAGCGCGAGCCAGTGCGTGTCCTGACCCGCGGGTCCCGACGTCAGGGGGTCAGTCGTCCTCCCAGTCGCGGCGCGGCCCGGTCCTCACGTCCTGCTCCTCCGCCGACATCCGGCTGGAGGCCCACAGCGACAGCACCGCGGTGATCGCCAGCGTGGCGACGATGACCACCAGCGAGAGCCAGATCGGGATCTCCAGCCAGGCGTAGTCGAGGTGCTCGCCGCCGTTGATGAACGGCAGCTCGTTCTCGTGCAGGGCGTGGAAGAAGAGCTTGACGCCGATGAACGCCAGCAGGAAGGCGAGGCCGTAGGAGAGGTAGATCAGGCGCTGGAGCAGGCCACCGATGAGGAAGTAGAGCTGGCGCAGACCCATCAGCGCGAAGATGTTGGCGGTCAGCACCAGGTAGGGCTCCTTGGTGATGCCGAAGATCGCCGGGATCGAGTCGAGGGCGAACAGCAGGTCGGTCGTGCCGAGGGTGAGGATCACGATGAACATCGGCGTGATCATCTTCTTCGCGCCCTCACCGGTGATGACCAGGCTCTTGCCGTGCCACTCCGAGGTGGCGGGGAAGCGACGCTCGACGAACGCGACGAGCTTGTTCTCCTCGAACTCGTCGTCCTCGTCCTCGGCGCCCTCCTTGGCCAGCTTCACCGCCGTGTAGATCAGGAACAGACCGAAGATGTAGAAGATCCAGCTGAAGTTGCTGATCGCGGCGGCGCCCACGGCGATGAAGATCGCGCGCATGATGAGGGCCATCACGATGCCGATCATCAGGGCGTACTGCTGCAGCTCCCGCGGCACGGCGAACTTCGCCATGATGATGATGAAGATGAACAGGTTGTCGATGGAGAGCGAGTACTCCACGAGCCAGCCGGAGTAGAACTCCAGCGCGTACGTGCCGCCTGAGGTGTACCAGACGCCGAGGCCGAAGATGATGGCCATGCCGACGTAGATCGAGAGGTAGGTCGCGCACTCCTTCATGCTCGGCTCGTGCGGCCGGCGGCCGACCACGGCGAGGTCGAAGGTGAAGATCGCAAGGGTCACCACGCCAGTGGCGATCCAGACCCAGGTGGGTATGTCCACGCTGTTGCTCCTAGGGATGAGGCGAGATCGGTGTCCGCGCAGCGCGCGGACGCCAGAGGTCTCTTCCGTTCGCACGCCCCAGGTGACCTGGGGCGAGGAACCAGTGGCACCGGGCGCCGCTCGCGCGGACGCCGTACTGACGACACCACTGCCGAGGAATACTCCCCTCCAACCGCGTCAGTGTGTCACGCAGCCCGAGGCGGGGGTGAAATCGCGGTCAGCGTCCGCCGAATGGGACACCGAGCGCGGCCAACCGCGACCGCCCGCCGTCGACCGCGGTGAGGACCCACGCCCCCTGCGGCGTCACGGTGAAGGTGTGCTCGAAATGGGCCGCGAAGGACCCGTCCACGGTCGCAACGGTCCACTCGTCCTCGAGCAGGTCGGTGTGCTTGCTGCCGAGCGTGACCATCGGCTCCACGGCGAGCGCGAGACCCTCCACGATCGACGGGCCGCGGCCGCGTCGCCCGACGTTGGGCACGTTGGGCGGCATGTGCATCTCCGTGCCGATCCCGTGGCCGGTGTAGTCCTCGAGGATGCCGTAGCGGCCCTGCGAGCGGACGTAGGTCTCGACGGCGTGGCTGATGTCACCCACCTTGCCGCCGAGCCGCGCGGCGGCCATGCCGCGCCACAGCGACTCCTCGGTGACCCGCAGCAGCTCGGTCACGTCATCGGTCACCGCCCCGACGGGCACGGTGATCGCCGCGTCGCCGTGCCATCCCTCGACGATGGCGCCACAGTCGATGGAGACGACATCCCCCTCGGCCAAGGTGCGCTGCCCGGGGATGCCGTGCACCACCTCGTCGTTGACCGAGGCGCAGATCGTCGCCGGGAACGGCGGGTGGCTGTAGCCCTTGAACGACGGCACGCCCCCGTGGTCGCGGATGTTGGTCTCGGCCAGGGTGTCGAGCTCCTGGGTGGTCACCCCCGGACGTACGGCGGCACGCACCAGCTCGAGGGTCTCCCCCACCAGCCGACCCGCGACACGCATCAGGTCGATCTGCTCAGGGGTCTTGATCTCGATCCCCCGGTCCCGGAACCCCATGGCCGTGCGCCGGCCGTCAGCTCTGCGGGAGGTCGTCGAGCGCCGTGAAGATGCGCTTGGTCACCTCGTCGACCTCACCCATCCCGTCGACCTCGACCAGGATCCCGCGCTCGCGGTAGACCCCGATGAGCGGCTCGGTCTGCTCGGCGTAGATCTCCTGGCGGCGCCGGATGACCTCTTCGGTGTCGTCCGCGCGGCCGTCGGTCTGCGCGCGCTGCAGCAGCCGCTGCACGAGCTCCTCGGGGTCGACGGTCAGCACGACCACCGCGTCGAGCCGGTGGCCGGTGAACCCGATCATCCCGTCGAGCTCGGTGACCTGGGCCAGGGTGCGGGGGTAGCCGTCGAGCAGGAAGCCGGGCGCTGCGTCGGCCTCGTCGATGCGGTTGCGCACCATCAGGTTGGTGACCTCGTCGGGGACGTACTCGCCGGAGTCCATGTAGCGCTTGGCCTCGACGCCGAGCGGCGTGCCCTGCGAGACGTTGGCGCGGAAGATGTCACCGGTGGAGATCGCCGGGATGCCGAAGTGGTCGGCCACGAAGCGGGCCTGCGTGCCCTTGCCCGCACCCGGCGGGCCCATGAGGATCAGTCTCATCTACTTCAGGAATCCTTCGTAGTTGCGCTGCTGGAGCTGGCTCTCGATCTGCTTCACGGTGTCGAGGGCGACGCCCACCATGATGAGGATCGACGTCCCGCCGAAGGGGAAGTTCTGGTTGGCGTTGACCAGGACCAGCGCGATGAGCGGGATGAGGGCGATCAGACCGAGGTACGTCGCGCCCGGCATGGTGATGCGGGACAGGACGTAGCTGAGGTACTCCTCGGTCGGCTTGCCCGCCCGGATCCCGGGGATGAAGCCGCCGTACTTCTTCATGTTGTCCGCGACCTCGGTCGGGTTGAACGTGATCGAGACGTAGAAGTAGGTGAAGAACACGATCATGGCGAAGTAGACCGCCATGTAGAGGGGGCTGTCACCGGTCACGAAGTACGTCGCCACGAACTCGGTGATCGGGTTCGACCCGTCGGGGTCGAACTGCGTGGCCAGCGCCGGGAGGTAGAGCAGGCTCGAGGCGAAGATGACCGGGATGATGCCGGCCTGGTTGACCTTCAGCGGGATGTAGGTCGAGGATCCGCCGTACATCTTGCGGCCGACCATGCGCCGGGCGTACTGCACCGGGATGCGGCGCTGCCCCTGCTCGACGAAGACCACGACCGCGATGATGACGAGCCCGATCGCCAGGATCATGACGAAGACCGCCCAGCCCTGGGTCTCCTTGAGCGCCCACAGGGACGAGGGGAAGGTGGCGACGACCTGGGTGAAGATGAGGATCGACATGCCGTTGCCGATGCCGCGGTCGGTGATCAGCTCGCCGAACCACATGATGACGGCGGTGCCGGCGGTCATCGTGATGACCATGATGATCATCGTCATCATGCCCTCGTTGTGGAGCAGCGGCAGCTGGCAGTTGAGCAGCTGACCGGCGCGGGCGAGGGCCACGATGCCGGTGGCCTGGAGGATCGCGAGTGCCAGCGTCAGGTAGCGCGTGTACTGCGTGATCTTCGTCTGCCCGGCCTGGCCCTCCTTCTTGAGGGTCTCCAGCCTTGGGATCACCACCACCA
>DATIAB010000239.1:0-19417 GCA_035458265.1 Ornithinibacter sp.
GCCGGGCGGCGCAGACCGCTCCACTCCAGCCTCACGACTGCCCCGCCTCACGCAGTGCGACGCGGTCGAGCTCGAGACGGTGCAGCGCCATGGATCGCTCCAGGAGGTCGACGGGATCGGAGTCGGGGTCGTTCTGGATGCGCCGGACCGAGGCCATCGCGTCGGCGATGAGCCGCCCGAGATGGGCGTCGCGCACGCCTGCGACGAGAGCGTTGAGGTAGCGCTGTGGCGGCAGGCCCGTCGACGCGTCGTACCGCGTCGGCAGCGGGGCCACCGACAGCTCGGCAACGACGCTGCGAACGCCGAGAGCCGTGGCGTCGGTCACCGCTGTGACCCAGGCCATCGTCGAGCCTCGCCGCGCCGTCGGAGCGGCGATGCGGATGCCGTCGAAGACGGCGCGGTGCACGGGCGCGGTGAACGCCTCCGGCACGAGGGACTCGAGGTCGGCGTCGGTGAACTGCTGCGGGTACTGGATGAGCGCCTGGAGCAGCTGCCGCTCGGTGAGCACGACGGGGTCCCGCAGGTCGGGGGCTGGCAGGTGGGGTGCCTCGAAGGGACCGGGCTCGGGCACCTCGTCGGTGCCGGCCGGACGCGGGTGACGCTCGGTGTCGTCATGCTTGAGCCGGCCCGCCTTCTTCACCTCCGACACCATCTGCTCGACCTCGACGCCGAGCCAGCCCGAGACGGTGCGCGTGTACTCCGGGCGCAGGCTGGTGTCACGGATCGAGCCCACGATGGGCGCGACCGCCTTCATCGCCTGCACACGCCCCTCGGCGGTGTCGAGGTCGAAGCGCCGGATCGTGGTGCGGACGGCGAACTCGAACATCGGCACGGCGCCGTCGACGAGGGCACGCACCGACGCGTCACCCCTGGCCATCCGCAGCTCGCACGGGTCCATGCCGTCCGGCGCGACGGCGACGAAGGACTGCGCGGCCCAGCGCTGGTCCTCGGCGAAGGCTCGCATGGCGGCCTTCTGACCGGCGGCATCACCGTCGAAGGTGAACACCACCCGCGCCTGCGGCCCGTCGGTCTCATCGCGCATGATGCGGCGCAGGATCTTGATGTGGTCGATGCCGAACGCGGTACCGCAGGTCGCGACCGCGCCCTCCACGCCCGAGAGGTGGGCAGCCATGACGTCGGTGTAGCCCTCGACGACGACCGCGAGCCGATCGGTCGAGATGGACTTCTTCGCAGCATCAAGGCCGTAGAGCACCTGGGACTTCTTGTAGATCGGCGTCTCGGAGGTGTTGAGGTACTTCGCGGCGATGCGGTCGTCGTCGAGCACGCGTCGGGCACCGAAGCCCACCGTGTCACCGGTGGTGTCGCGGATCGGCCAGACGAGGCGGCCCCTGAAGCGGTCGTAGAGGCCCCTGCTGCCCCGACCGGTGAGGCCGCCGGTCACGACCTCGTCCTCGGTGAAGCCGCGTTCGCGCAGGTGGCGTGTCAGGGCCTCACCGCTGCGGGGGGCGAACCCGATGCCGAAGCGCTCGGCGGCCGCGCCGTCGAACCCACGCTCGCGCAGGAAGTCGCGCCCCGGACGGGCCTCCGGGGTGGTGCGGTCCTGCAGCACCGAGGCGTAGAACTCCTGGGCGACCCGGTGCGCCTCGATGAGCCGTGACCTTTTGCCCAGCGACACGCCCCCGTCCCGAGGGCCTCCGCCGTCCTCGTAGCGCAGCTCGAAACCGATCTTGGCGGCCAGTCGCTCGATGGACTCGGTGAAGGTGAGGTGCTCGACCTTCTGGACGAAGGAGATGACGTCGCCACCCTCGCCACACCCGAAGCAGTGGTAGCTGCCGACGGTCGGGCGCACGGTGAAGCTCGGTGACTTCTCGTCGTGGAAGGGGCACAGGCCCTTGAGCGACCCGACGCCCGCAGGGCGGAGCGTCACGTGGTCACGGATGACGTCCTCGATGGACGTGCGTTCCTTGACCGCCGCGATGTCTTCTGCCCTGATCCGACCCGCCACGACGCTTCCTTTCAGGTGTGCCGTGAGTCTAGGTCGTCGCGGTGACGCGTCAGGGCCGGGCCCGGTGCCCGGCCCTGACGCGACGGCTCACGGGGTCGTACCGCGCTCGTCGATGCGGTAGGTGCCGAAGGAGCCGTACGAGAACTCGCCGTCCTCGTCGTCGAAGACCATGACGCCGATCTTCCCCTCGATGTCACCCTCGCGGGCCGTCTGTGTCGTGCGATAGGTGAACTTCGCGCCTGACGGGTCGGTGTAGGTCTCGGTGCTGGTGGACTTCGAGGTCCCCCCGATACCGGTCCACGTCATGTTGACGGGGGGGCTCGCAGTGCCCTCACCCTCGTGGTCGCTGACGAAGAGGTTGCCGACGAGAGTGGCCGCGTTGAGCTTGCGGTCGACCGTGAACGTGACCGCGCTCGGGTCGCCGTAGATGAAGCGGCTGCCCTCGAGGGTGCACCCCGTCTCCGGCTCCTCTCCCTCGTGGCCACCGCCGAAGTCGGGGGGCAGCTCACCCTCCGGGCACGTCCAGTCGGTGACGTCACCGTAGATGTCCGGAACCTTGTCGCCCCGGACCTCGAGGTACCCGACGTGGTAGTTGCCGAGCACCGGGGCGGGCAGCTCGCCGACCTCCATCCAGCTGACGTTGGCGAACGAGCCACTGCTCTTGTACGTCCACTTGGACCCGGCGTTGGCGGTGCCGGCGGTCGCGATGACGATCGGCACGGCCAGTGCGGCCGCCGCGAGGCGTGCGGTCAGGGATGTCATGTGGTGCTCCTTCGGATCGGCCCGTCGACTGCCCGGGCCACGGCCGCGCGGCCACCCCGCGCGGAGAGTGGGGCCGTCGCGCTCAGCGGCGGGTGTTCAGCCGCTCGACGACGAGGCGGCCGACGGCGGCACCGTGGGCGATGCCGCCCTGCACGCCCATGGGGAAGTGGATGCCGCCGTAGATCCGCGACCGGGCCGCCTCGTCCGCGGCGTCCTGGAACGACGCGAACTGGCGCGACGGCATCCCTCGGTCTCGATGGCTGTCGTCGACGTAGGCGACGTTGCCCACCAACGCGGTGAGCACGGTGGCCGCCGCGTTGGAGGACACCGAATGTCCTGAGGGGTACTCGGGGAACTGCGGCGTGTTGATGAAGGTGGCCCAGGTCGGGTCGATGTAGCGGTTGACGTAGGTGATGGGCCGGAGGAGGTGGTGCTCGTACTTGTGGTTCCAGCAGCTGAGGAACGCGTCGTGGAGTGCGACGGCGGTGCGCATCAGCGCCTCAGCCGTCAGCCCGAGGTCGAGCTGCTGCTGCTCGGCGAACTGCGACACGGCGAGGAGCCAGTGCCCGGACGGGAGCCCGGAGTTGATCGGGTTGTCGGTCCAGAAGCGCGCGACGGCACGCTGCTCGTCGGTGTTGGCGAAGCTCTGCTGGTAGGTGGTGTTCGCCTGCTGCCAGAACGGTGACCCGACCTCGGTGGAGAACGGGATGTGGGCGACGGGGTGCACCTCACCGGCATCCGCCATGACGAACGGCTGGATGCGCGACCAGTACGGCTCGATGGCCGGGCGGTAGTTGGGAGGAGTCGAGACCCAGAGCCCCTCGCCGGTCGGCGGGACGTAGGGCAGCCCAACCGTCGCGGCGAAGCCGTCACCCGCGACGCGGGCCGCAACGACCGCGGAGACGGCGCGGCCATGGGCCTGCGATCGCCGGACCGTCTGCTCCGACACTCCGGCGGCCAGCCGCTCGGCGATGTGGGCGTCGCGCAGCGCCGTGATGAGCGCCAGTCGCTGCGGGGACATCGCGCCGTGGACGACGAAGGTGGTTGCGTGGGCACTCTCGGCCATCGCGACCGGCCAGTCGATGCGCCCTCGTGGCGTGGGCACCACGCCCAGCCCGTGGAGCTGACCACCGGCGCTGCGCAGGCGCGCGTCGCCGGGCACGACCGCCTCGTACATCGCGAGCATGACGTAGGCGTAGCAGCGTGCGGCGTTCGGTGGCGTCGTGCCGAGGGCCGTGGCGACGTCGTCGCGCCAGGTGAGGTCGTAGACGGCCTGCACCCACTCTCGGGCATGGCGTGGCCCGTGGGCCGATGTCGGCTGCGCCGCGTGACCGGGGTCGGCCCGTGCCACGGGCGCGCCTCCCAGAGCGGCCCCGAACGCGAGACCACCCCCGAGCAGGACGTGCCGGCGGGCGGGCTGTGGTGGTGCTGGTGGTGCTGGTGATGCTGGTGATGCGCCTTCAGGCGCAGTGTGCCCAAAGATCGACAAGCTGCCATCCCCAATCCCCAGTGCGGAGTCCACGTCATCGTGAGCCCATCTGACGCTCACCCTGCCAGATCGGTTCCCAGTTGTGACCCGGTTTCGGGAATAGCGCCTACGCAGGGTCGCGGCACCACCGACGGTGCAGGGTGAGCGCCCGCACATCCGTCAGCGAGGCCACCTGGTCGATGAGCACCCGCAGCGCGGCGGCATCGTCGCCTGCTGCCTCCCAGTCGGCTCTCAGGTCGGGGTCGAGCCGGTGCGGGTCGGCCTCGAAGGCCGCGACGAGGCCCGCGACCACGTCCCGCTGGCGGGCGTGGAGCGCGACGCGCTCGGCCGCGTGCATGACGTAGTGGGCCGCCACCGCCTTGAGCACCGCGCACTCCGCCCGCGACCCGCGAGGCACGACCAGGCGGCCGCCGTGCCGGGTCAGAGGCTCGGGGCCGTGCTCGGCCCGGGTCGCCTGCTCCACCGCCGTGACGAACCGGCCGATGAGGTGCGAGGTCATGTCCTTCAGCGCCGCGAGGGCGGGGCGCGACCCGTCGTAGGCCACCGGCACTGCACCGGTGGCGAGCACCCTGTCGAGGGCCTCTGCGAGCTCGTCGGCCGTCAGGTCGGGCTCGTAGATCTCACCGGCGACGGCGAGCACGCTCTCGACATCGGCACGGTCGCGCAGCCGCCGAGGGTCGAGCCACCCGGACGCGATGGCGTCCTCGACGTCATGAACCGAGTAGGCCACGTCGTCCGACCAGTCCATCACCTCGGCCTCCACCGAGCGGCGGCCCGGCTCGACGCCGTCGCGGAACCAGGTGAAGACGTCGAGGTCGTCGTCATAGACGCCGAACTTCACCGTCGGTCTCGGGCCCCTCCCCCGTCGCCACGGGTACTTCGTCGATGCATCGAGGCTTGCCCGGGTGAGGTTGAGCCCGGCCGAGCGGCCGTCGGGGCGGGTGCGCTTGGCCTCGAGCCGGGTCAACAGGCGCAGCGTCTGGGCGTTGCCCTCGAACCCGCCGATGCCAGCCGCGACGGCATCCAGGGCCGACTCCCCGTTGTGCCCGAACGGCGGGTGGCCGAGGTCATGGGCCAGGCACGCGGTGTCGACGACATCGGCGCTGCAGCCCAGGGCGGCACCGAACTCGCGGCCGATCTGGGCGACCTCGAGAGAGTGGGTCAGCCGGTTGCGCACGAAGTCGTCACTGCCGGGCTGCACGACCTGGGTCTTCGCGGACAGCCGGCGCAGGCTCGCGGAGTGCAGCAGCCGGGCCCGGTCCCGGGCGAAGTCGTCGCGATCGGCGCGCTTGTGCGCGGGGTCCTCGACGACCCAGCGCTCTCGGTCGCGCTCGGTGTACGTCACGGCGGCGAGCCTACGGCCACAGGGGCACCATCCGGCACTGTCGTGACGGCGACCGCAGGGGTGCCGGACGTCAGGCGCGGGCGTCCGTGGCGGAGGCCGCGGCAGCAGCCGCTCGAGCCACCCAAGACGGTGGAGTGCCGTAGCGCTGGGGCTTGATCATCAACCCGGCAGCGGAGTCCTCGACGAGTTGGGTCATGCGCGAGTCGCGGGTCCTCTCCTGCTTGGCGGTCATGACCCAGGTGATGGCCGTCTTTCGGTAGCTCGGGGTCGCGATCTCCCAGAACGCGGTCGCAGCGGGGTCCGCGGCCAGCATCTCGACGTACCCGCGACTCAGCTCAAGCTCGGGGGCCTCGTAGGCGTAGACCCCCGAGCGGTCCTCGCGGCGCAGTCCGAATGCGGCCAGACCGGCCGGCCTCATCCGGCCCTGTGCCGTGAGCTCGGCCACCGAGGTGATGTTGATCGCGGACCAGTTGCTGCCCTTCTTGCGTGGCGTCCACCGCTGGCGACGGGTGTGCTCGTCGATGCCCTGCGCCACGCTGTCGATCCAGCCCCAGCACAACGCCTCGCGGACGGCATCCGGCCACATGAGGCCCGCCTGCGGGTGCCCCTTGCGGTAGAAGCCCATCCACAGCTCGGTCTCGGTCGCGTGGTGGCGCTCCAGCCAGCGGCCGAACTCGGCAGCGTCGCGGAAGAAGAGCGCCGGCCGCTCGGGCGTGCCCCCGGGTGTCCCGATCACGTCCATGGCCTGACCACACTCGTCATGCGCCCGACGATAGCGACCCGCACCGACACCCCGGAGCGAGGTACCTTCGTGGAGTCGAATCCCCGGTGCACGGATCCACGAGCGATATCACCTCCACCTGGACGGGACTTCGCGGAGTCGAATCCCCGGTGCACGGATCCACGAGCGATATCACCTCCACCCGGGCGACGCCGGCTGCCGGATGCGGTCAGCCGCCGGAGACGCTCAGCTCGGCCTGGGCGACCTGGGCCGACTGGGCCTCGTCGAGCTCTCGCGAGCGCAGCCAGTTCTCCGGCAGGGCGACGACCCGCGGCGAGCCTGCCCGGCCCCGCTGACCCTCGGCGGCCTCGCCGGGCCAGGGCGCATCGAGGTCCATGGTGCCGATGAGGTCGTCGATCGCCCCGAGGCTGTCGACGAGGGCCAGCCGGTGGCGCACGGTCGAACCCGCCGGGAAGCCCTTGAGGTACCAGGCGATGTGTTTGCGGATGTCGCGGCAGGCACGGCCCTCGTCGCCGTCGTAGAAGTCGACGAGGTACACGGCATGTCGCCTCAGGGTCTGCGTCACCTCGCGCAGTCCCGGCCGAACCCGGGCGTCCGACCCGGCGAAGGCAGCAGCGAGGTCGGTGAACAGCCACGGCCGTCCCAGGCAGCCACGCCCCACGACCACCCCGTCGCAACCGGTCTGGGCCACCATCGCCAACGCGTCCTCCGCCGACCAGATGTCGCCGTTGCCGAGGACCGGGATCGAGGTCACGGCCTCCTTCAGGCGGGCGATCGCCGTCCAGTCCGCCTGGCCCGAGTAGGCTTGGGATGCCGTGCGCCCATGGAGGGCGACCGCCGCCACACCCTCGGCCTCGGCGATCCGCCCGGCATCGAGGTAGGTCACGTGGTCGGCGTCGATGCCGACGCGCATCTTCACGGTGACCGGCACGGCATACGGCGACGCCTCGCGCACGACGGCCGCGACGATGGCCCGGAACAGGCCCGTCTTCCACGGCAGGGCCGCCCCACCGCCCTTGCGCGTCACCTTGGGCACGGGGCAGCCGAAGTTGAGGTCGATGTGGTCGGCGCGATCCTCGGCGACGAGCATCCGTGCCGCGAGCCCCGCAGTCACCGGGTCGACCGAGTAGAGCTGCACCGAGCGCGGGTGCTCCTGCGGGTCGTGCGAGATGAGCCGCATCGACTCGGCGCTCCGCTCGACCAGTGCGCGCGAGGTGACCATCTCACTGACGTAGAGGCTGCTGGCACCGGACACCCCGGAGTGGGCGACCCCCGCACTGCCCGACTCGCGGCACAGCCGACGGAACGCGCGGTTCGTGATGCCTGCCATGGGCGCGAGCACGACCGGCGACTCGATGACGTGTCGCCCGAGGCGCAGGGGCGGCAGGACGGCGGACGACACGGACATGGTGCCGACCATTGTCCCCGAGCCGGCAGCGCCTCCCAAACCGACCGCGGTGCAACCGCCCCGGCGCACCGGCCATAGGGTGGACACCGTGGCACCGCGCGCGGCAAGACCTCCCCGAGGAGAGTGCGGCGTGCGCGCCACGTGGCTCGGCCACGCGAGCGTGCTCCTCGACCTGGGCGGGGTCCGCATCCTCACCGATCCCCTCCTGCGGCCGCGGCTCGGCCCGCTGCGCCGACGTCACGACCTCCCCCTGCACCGTCACGTCGACGATGTCGATGCCGTGCTCCTCAGCCACCTCCACCACGACCACGCCGACCTGCCCTCGCTGCGCCGGCTGGGCCAGGTGCCCGTCCTCACCGATCCCGCCAACCTGCCCTGGCTGGACAAGCACCGGCTCGGCGTGGGAGATGCGTCCCGCGACAGCTGGCACGCGGTGGCGCCCGGCGTCGACGTGCTGCTCGTGCGGGCCGACCACGAGGCCCGCCCGATGCCGCACCGACCCAACGGGGCGACGGGGATGCTGGTGCGCGGTGGCGGCGTGGTCGTGTGGTTCGCCGGAGACACCTCGCTCCACCCCGACATGGAGCTGCTCCCCCAGCTCGCAGGCGCCCCCATCGACCTCGCCCTGCTGCCCGTGGGCGGCTGGGGGCCCAGGCTCTCGCCCGGACACATGGGACCGGGAGAAGCCGCCGAGGCCGCCGCCCGCAGCGGGGCACGGCACGTCGTCCCGATCCACTACGGCACGCTGCACCCGCGCGGCTGGCCGACCTCCCGCCTGTCGTGGACCACTGACCCCGGCCACCGGTTCGCCGACGACCTCGCGGCGGTGTCGGATGCCGTCGCCCTGGTCCCCGACGTCGGCGGCGCCGTCACGATCCGCGCGCCGCGCTGACGACCTCCCACAACGCCGCTGCCGTCTCGTGCGGATGGGTCAGCGGGAACACGTGCAACCCGCGCCGCACGGTCACCACGCGGACCCATCTCGCCGAGCGCGCGGCCCGGGCGTAGCGCCGCACGTCGACCCGCAGCTGGTCGAGCTGGCCGTTGACCAGCAGCACCGGGCAGGTGACCTCGGCGAGCATCTCGGGGCGGCAGAAGCCCATGACACCCGCCCAGGCGGCCGGGACCCCGTCGAAGCCGTAGCCCGCCTCCTTGATGACCGCCGCGAGCTCGGCCGGCAGCAATGCGGCGAACTCCCGGTCCAGCGCCCGCGACATGCGGTCGACCCCCAGCCGCTGCTCCACCGAGGCGATGACGCGGTACAGGACCGCTCCGGGGCCCGCTGGCACCGCCGAGGCTCCGAGCAGCGCCAGGCCCGACAGCCGCTGGGGGTTGGCCGCGGCATACGCCATCGAGAGGTACCCGCCGAGGCTGTGGCCGACGAGGACGACCGGCACCCCGGGGTCACCACCATCCACGGCCTGGCCCACGACCTCGAGGGCCCGCTCCCACGTGAACGGCTCGTCGCGGCGCGATCCGTGAGCCGGCAGGTCGGGCACGCAGAGCTCGACGTCGGGCCCGAGGAGCGCGGCATACCGCCGCCACTGCGCCCCGCTCAACTGGGAGCCGTGGATGAGGACGACGCGCACCGGACCAGCCACGCCGACATCCTCTCCCAGGCAACCGCTCCCACGGTGCTTGGATGGCTGGATGAACGCCCTCGTGACCCCGCACGACCTGGCCGCCGACCTGCACCGGCAGGTCGTGAAGGTCATCGACGTCCAGTACTCCCTCCGGGGCACCCCGGGACCCGAGCTGTACGCGGCGGCGCACCTCCCCGGCGCACCGCACCTCGACCTCGACGCGGCCCTCGCCGGGGCGCCCGGGATGCGCGGACGGCATCCGCTGCCTGACCGCCACGTGCTCGAGGCCGCGCTGCGAGCCTGCGGGATCGACGACGACGACGAGGTCGTCGTCTACGACCAGGATGCCTCCCTCGCCGCCGGCCGCGCCTGGTGGGTGCTCCGCTGGGCCGCCCACCCGCAGGTGCGGGTGCTCGACGGCGGGCTGGCGGCATGGCGGCTCGCCGGGCTTCCGGTGACGGATGCCGTGCCGCACCCCGCACCCGGGTCCATCACCGTGCGCGCGGGTTCGGTACCCGTGCTGGATGCCGACGGCGCGGCCGAGATGGCCCGCACCGGGGTGCTGCTGGACGCCCGCACCCCCGAGCGGTTCCGCGGCGAGAGCGAGCCCATCGACCGGGTCGCCGGACGCGTCCCGGGATCGGCCAACCTGCCGATGGGCACGCTCCTGAACCCCGACGGCACGTTCCTGCCACCCGAGGAGATCCGGCGTCTGGCTGCCGAAGTCGGGGTCCACCGCGACACTCCGGTCGGCACCACCTGCGGCTCGGGTGTCACGGCAGCCCAGCTGGCGCTGGCGCTGCACACCGCGGGGATCGAGGCGATTCCGTACATCGGGTCGTGGAGCGAGTGGATCGAGGACCCCGCTCGGCCGACCGCGACGGGGCCTCAGATCGCGTAGGAGCCGGTGAAGTCGCCGACCCGGACCCCCGCCGGCTCGATGTCGGCGACTCGCCACAAGCGGGCTCGGAGCACGTCCCAGGCCAGCACCCGACGCACGGTGCCCTGGAATCCCGGACGCTGGGATCGGGACTCGAAGAACACCACGGCAGCCGGTCCCCATCCCAGGGCCCGGTAGCACTGTGCCGGGACGAGCGGACCTTCCGTGGCAGCCAGGACCCGTGGCACCGGAGGCAGGTCACCCTGGGCGGCGACGAACCCCTGCGACCGTTCGATCTCGCGCTGGTAGGTCTCCGGGAGGAAGGCGCCGGAGCCGACCCAGCCCTCGGTGTTGGCGACGGAGACGCTGTGCGGCACGACCGGCGGGCCGCGCAGGTCCTTGGTGCCGGTGATCTCTCCGCGCCCGGAGAACGTGCGGAGCACGGCGGCACCGCCGGAGTCCGCGAGGTCGGACCAGTCGGGGCTGACGGCAGACGCGCTGCGCTGCACGTCAGCGCTCCGGGGGTTGATGACCCACCCCGCGTCGCGCCCCCGGGCGACGATGGTCTGCCCGTCACGGGCCCAGCCCGCGAACAGGAGCGTCGGGTCGGGAACCGGGACCTCGATCACCGAGCCGTCCCGGGCGTCCAGGACGACGACCCCGGCCGGGCGATGGAGCACGATCCGGTGCCGGTCGTCGGAGATCGCCCGGGGGCCGAGCGGCCCGGGCCGCCCGAACGTCTGGGGCACCCGCACCTGCGGCACGAGGACGTGGGGCGTCGCAGCCCCGGGGGCGTACAGCACGGGCGATGAGCCGGCACGATCGGTGGCGACCATGAAGACGGCCCGCACGGCCTGCGCCACCCCGTCGAGCCCGGCCTCACCCATCACCGCGCGCCGGGCCCGGTCGCCGGGGCCGAAGTTCACCGGCATCGCGAGCTCGTCGAGGAGCGGGTAGACGGGCAGGCGGCCCTCGGAGCGAGGGTCCGGAGCGAGGTAGACGCGGGCTCCCTGGATCTCGAGCAGCGGCAACCGGCCGTCGGCGACCGCGGTGCTCAGGGTGGGCGTCGGCACAGGTCCCGGTGCCACGTCCGGCTCGCGCAGGGCGATCGCGGCGACGGCGACACCCGCGAGCGCCACCCCGGAACCGAGCACGCTGCGGCGGACCAGGGTCCGGTGCCGGCGCCGGGCGGCATCCCAGGCGCCGTCCACGAGGTCGCGCTCGGGGAGGTCCTCGCTGGCGAGGTCCAGCTGTTCTCCCACCTCGGCCGGTGTCCACGGGAGCAGCTCCAGAGCGCTGTCGTGGTCAGCGCGCACGGTGCGCACCGGGTGCCCGAGGAGGTCGGCGGCCTCGTCCTCGCCCCGCTCCTCCAGGTGTCGGACGACGACCGTCGCCCGCTGGGCCGGTGTGAGGGTGTCGAGCGCAGCCATCACCTCGGCGCGTCGCCGTTCGGCGTCGGTCTCCGTCTCGTCGTCAAGGGCCCATCCATCGTCGCCATGTGCCAAGACCGACGCCACCGGCACCACCGGCACCACCGGCGCCTCACGCCCCCGCCGCGACGCCACCGCGTCGCGGTAGAGGATGCGGCGCACCACGGCATCCGGCCGTTCGTCGCCGACCCGGCCCCACTGCCTCGCCAGGGACACCAGGGTCTGCCGCACGACCTGCTCGGCGACGTCGACGTCCCCGCACACGAGGTAGGCCGCACGCACCAGCGCACCCTGGCGGGACTGGGCGAACTCGACGAACTCCGCCTCGACGTCCGACCGGCCACCGGAGCCGTTCACCGCGCCCACCTCCTCGTGTTCGGTCTGCTTGAATCATCCCGTGACGGGGGCGACGGATTCACCATTCCACGTCGACCTGCGAGGCGTGGTCGACCTCCTCTCGCACCACCTGTACTCGGGCCCACGGGTCTACCTGCGAGAGCTCCTCCAGAACTCGCTCGACGCGATCACCGCCCGCGCCGCTGACGACCCCACCACCCCGAGGCAGGTCCGGATCGTGCCCGCCGACCTCTCTCCCGACGGGTGCCTGCACGTCGACGACAGCGGCATCGGGCTCGACGAGGACGGCATCCGCGCCGTGCTCGCGACGATCGGCGCCTCCACCAAGCGCGACGCCCTCGGCCTGGCGCGAGAGAGCTTCCTCGGTCAGTTCGGCATCGGGCTCCTCTCGTGCTTCCTCGTCACCGACGAGATCCGGGTGACGACGCGCCGCACCGGCACCGACCAGACCTGGCTGTGGGTCGGCCGTGACGACGGCACGTACACCGTGGCGCCCTCCCCCGAGCCCCGGGAGCAGCCCGGCACCGACGTGGCGCTGCGGCCCCGGGGAAGCACCGCAGACCTGCTGTCGGCCGAGGTCGTCGAACGGCTCGCCGCGACCTACGCGGCCCACCTTCCGCTCGACCTCGTCGTCGAGACGGAGGCCGGATCGGTCAGCGTCGCGGGGCGATCCTTCCCGTGGGAGGGCCGTGGAGGCCGCGATGCGGCGCTCGCCCTCGGCGAACTCGTGATCGGCGCCGCGCCGCTCGATGTCGTGGACCTCGCCGACCCGGTGTCGGGGGTCCGCGGTCAGGCCTTCGTGCTCCCCCACCCGGCAGCCGCTCGTGGCGGCCACCGCATCTACGCCAAGCGCATGCTGGTCGGCGACTCGGTGCCCGACGTGCTGCCCGACTGGGCCTTCTTCGTGCGAGCGGTCCTGGACACCGAGCGTCTCGGGCTCACGGCATCGCGGGAGGCACTGCAGGACGACGAGTCGCTCGACCAGACCCGCTCCCGGCTCGGCGACCAGCTGAAGAGGTGGCTGCTGCGGATGGCGCGCACCGACCGCGCCCGCGCGCTGGAGTTCTTCCGTGTGCACCACCTCGCGGTCAAGGCCGCCGCCACGACCGACGACGACATGCTCGAGGTCGTCGCGGACCTGCTCCCCTGGGAGACCACGGTCGGCGAGGTGACCCTCGCGGAGTTCACGGCGCTTGATCGCGTCATCACCTACGTCGACGGGGTCGAGGCCTACCAGCAGGTCGCCGCCATCGCCCGCGCCGAGGACATCGCGGTGCTCAACGCCGGCTACGCCTACGACCGCACGATCCTCGACCGCTGGGTGAGCCACACCGACGGGCTCGAGGCCGTGCGGCTCGACCCCGAGCACCTCGCCGACCGGTTCACCGACCCCGGCCGCGACGACGAGACCCTCTTCGCGCCGCTGCTCGACATCGCCCGATCAGTGCTCGCGCGCTCGCAGGCCGTGCCGGTCGTTCGCTCCTTCCGCCCCACCACGATGCACGCCGTGCTCCTCGTGGGCCGTGATGCCCACCGCGAGCGCGACCGTCGTCAGGTGGCAGAGACGTCGGACGACGCGTGGGCGGACGCCCTGGCCGGCATCGCCCAGCCGGATGCCGCGCCCCGCTTCGTCCTCAACGCCGAGCACCCCTCGGTGCGCCGGCTGGCGCACACCACTGACGCGGACCTCCAACGGGTCGCCCTCGAGGCGCTGTACGCGCACGCCCTGCTCGCCGGGCGCCACCCCCTCATCCCGTTCGACAGCGCACTCGTGGCCCGGGCGCTGCCGGCACTGATCGACCGGGCCGTCGACGGAGGACCGGCATGACGCAGTGGGAGCAGGTGTCCGAGGAGTTCGCCCGGGTCTCGATCGCGGCCGACGAGGCCCCCGTGGGCATGGAGCGGGTCCGTGCCCACGAGGGCGCCCTGCGGCTCGCGCAGGCCAACGGGTCCTTCGCGGAGGAGTTCGTCGCCCGCATCGACCTCACCCAGGCGCTGTACCACGTCCCGGACGACCCGCACACCCTCGTGCACTTCGCCTGGCTGCGGCGTGCCCTGGAGCCTGCGCACGGCCTGGACCAGGATGAGCGCCACGCGGTGCTGTGGCGCCTCAAGTGGGCCATCGACCTCATCGAGGGCCTCCCCGAGGTGCCGCTGGCCTCGCTCGTCGCGGCGATCGACGACGTCGAGGAGGTCTACCGTGCCGAGGGCGCGGCGCTGCGCCCCGTCCACGCCGCCCGCGCACGGCTGGCGCGGCTCGCCGGCGACCCGGATGCCGTGGCGCGCGAGCTCAGCGCGTGGCTGGCCGAGCCTCGAGACGCCCACAGCGACTGCCCGGCCTGCGAGCACAACGGACAGTCGCGGGTGATCGCCCCCGATGACCCGAGTCGCGCCCTCGAGCTGCTCGCTCCCGTCGTCGACGGGGACCTCACGTGCGGCGAGGAGCCACGCACCAGCCTGGCGGACGCCGCCGAGCTGCGACTGGCCCTGGGTGACGTCGAGGGCGCCGTCAGCGCGTTCCGCAGGTCGTGGCACCTCGCCCAGGACGACCCCAGCGCCGCCCAGAGCGTCGCCCAGTGCCTGAGGGTGCTGCTCCGGCTGGGCAACACCGACCGGGCCGTCGGCCTCCTGCTCCCCCGGCTCGGCTGGCTCGACGAGCTCCCCTCCCCCTTGGCCCGGATGTGGTTCTCCGCCACCGCAGCCCATGTGCTCGAGCGTGCCGTGGTCGTTGGTCTTGCCCCGGACGATGTCGAGGGCCGCCCGGTCGCGGTCGTCGTTCGGGAGCTGCGCGCCACCGCCGACGGGATCGCGGCGGCCTTCGACGCGCGCCACGGCTCGACCGTGGTCTCTCTGGCCCTGGCCGCCGCGCACGACGACACCCTCGTCCCCACCGAGCCGACCCTGCCGCCGACCCGGCTCCCGGCGACGGCTGCACCCACGGGCGGGCGACGCGGCCGGGCGGGCGTGACGGCATCCGGTGATGTCGTCGAGCGAGCAGCTGCCCTCAGCGAGGCCCTGCGCACACTCGACCCCGCCGCCGAGGACCACGTCCAGGCCTGGCTGCGAGACCGTGGCTCCGTGCTTCCGGTCGACACGGCCGACCAGTGGGCCGCGGTGGGGCTGCTGGATCGCGTCAGCGCCGTGGACGCGCCCACCGACGAACGCCGAGCCGTGCTCGAGGCGGCGATCGACGCCTCGAGCCGGGCGGGCGACGAGGCCGGCGTCCTGCGCAGCGAGGGTGAGCTCGCACTGCTCGGCGACCCAGGACCGGACCGGGCCCGTGAGGTCGCCGCCCTGCTGGAGTCGACCGGAGCGCACACCGAGGCCGGGGGCCTGTGGCGCCGCACGTTCCACCGCCCGGACGCCGACGGTGACGTCACCGACCTTCAGCGAGCGGCGCAGGCGTACCGCGCCGCTGGCGCGCGCGAGCGCCGGCTCCTCTGCGAGGTCGAGCTGGCGATGGCCCTGGCCGCCAGCGACCCGGACCCCGCCACGGCCAGTGCGCGGTTCGACGCCCTCGAGCCCGAGATCGCCGACATCCCCGTGCTGCGCGCGATGGTGCTCGACGTCCGCAGCCGGATCGCCCACCGCGCCGGCGACGAGGATGCCGCGCTCGCCCACGTGCGCGCGGCTCTCGCCCTGCGCGGGCTCCCCGACCGCGCTCGGATCCCGTTGCTGCTCGGCGTGTGCGACGTGCTGGTCGAGCGCCACGAGTACGAGGCCGTCGAGGAGCCGGCAGCCGACATCGTGGCCGCGGCGACCCGGCTGCGCGACGGTGTGCTGCTCGCCCACGGCCAGCGATTCCTCGGGCTCTCGTACGTCGAGACGGGTCGCCCGGTCGAGGCGGCCGAGCTGCTCGAGGCGGCCCTGCCGGTGCTGCGCGACACGAGCCCCTCCCTCGTCGGGCCCGCCGCATGGGCGCTCGGCAACGCCCTGGTGGGTCTGGGCCAGTGGGTGGGTGGGCGCACCGCGTTCGCCACGGCATCCACGGCCTTCGAGGCCGAGGACCGGATCATGGAGTCCGGACACGCCCAGTGGCGGGCGGGCAACTGCGCCTGGGATGCCGGGGACGTCGCCGCGGCGGCCGTGCACTACGACACCGCTGCCGAGCAGGCCCACGCCACCGCCACCCTCGACCTCTACGTCGAGGCGCTGCGCTCGCGGGCCGCGCTGCGAGCCGACAGCGAGGACCTCGCCGGCGGGCTGGCCGACCTCGACGCCGCGATCGGGAAGGCACACCACCTCGCGACCGAGGCCGGCATCGGAGAGGACGAGTTCGACGCGGAGGTGCTCGAGCCCCATGTGCTGCGCCAGGGCGCCCACCTGCTCGCGAAGCACGGCGAGGTGGATGCCGCGGTCGCGCGGTTCGCCGCCGCCGAGGCTCTCGTGGGTGCCGAGTTCGAGGTGCTGCTGCGCGCCGAGGGCGCCATGGTGCTCGCCGAAGCCGACCGGCTCGACGAGGCCGAGGCCGTGCTGCGCGAGGCGATCGCGGCCCTGCACGCCCTGGGACTGGTCGACGAACGCGCCAACGCGGCCGGGGCACTGGCCCGGGCCCTCGACCGCGACGGGCGCGGTGAGGAGGCCGAGGCGGTGTGGCAGCGGTACGGGCCGAGCGCCTGACGAGCCGAGGTCAGGCGCCGATGAGGCGGGCGGCCAGCCAGCCCTGCACCCGGTCGAGAGCCACGCGTTCCTGCGCCATCGAGTCACGCTCACGGATGGTGACGGCCTGGTCATCGAGGGTGTCGAAGTCGACGGTGAGGCAGAACGGGGTGCCGATCTCGTCCTGGCGGCGGTAGCGGCGGCCGATCGCTCCGGCGTCGTCGAACTCGACGTTCCAGTTCGTGCGCAGCATGGCGGCGAGGTCACGGGCCTTGGGTGACAGGTCGGCGTTGCGCGACAGCGGCAGGACCGCGGCCTTGACCGGTGCCAGGCGTGGGTCGAGCCTGAGCACGACGCGCTTGTCGACGCCACCCTTGGTGTTGGGAGCCTCGTCCTCGGTGTAGGCGTCGACGAGGAAGGTCATGAGACTGCGCGACAGCCCGGCGGCCGGCTCGATGACGTACGGGGTGTACTTCTCGCCGCTGGCCTGGTCGAAGTAGACCAGGTCGGTGCCCGAGTGCTTCGTGTGCGTCGTCAGGTCGAAGTCGGTGCGGTTGGCGATGCCCTCGAGCTCACCCCACTCGCTCCCGGTGAAGTTGAAGCGGTACTCGATGTCGACGGTGCGCTTGGAGTAGTGCGACAGCTTCTCGGCCGGGTGCTCGTAGTGGCGCAGGTTGTCAGGGTTGATGCCGAGACCGGTGTACCAGCGGGTGCGCTCGTCGATCCAGTACTGGTGCCAGTCCTCGTCCTCGCCGGGCTTGACGAAGAACTCCATCTCCATCTGCTCGAACTCGCGGGTGCGGAAGATGAAGTTGCCCGGGGTGATCTCGTTGCGGAAGCTCTTGCCGGTCTGGGCGATGCCGAACGGCGGCTTCTTGCGCGAGGCCTGCATGACGTTGAGGAAGTTGACGAAGATGCCCTGTGCGGTCTCGGGGCGCAGGTAGTGCAGGCCCGACTCGTCCTCGATGACGCCCAGGTGGGTCTTGAGCATCATGTTGAACTCGCGGGGTTCGGTCCACTGGCCGCGGGTGCCGCAGCCGGGGCAGGCGATGTCGGCCAGGGCGATGGCGTCGGGGTCGACCTCCTTGCCCTTCTTGGCCTCGCGGTCGGCGATGGCCTCCTGCATGTGGTCGACGCGGAAGCGCTTGTGGCAGCTCTGGCACTCGGTGAGCGGGTCGGTGAACTCGCCGACGTGGCCGGAGGCGACCCAGACCTGGCGGGGCAGGATGATCGAGGAGTCGAGGCCGACGACGTCCTCACGGGCGGTCACCATCGAGCGCCACCACTGACGCTTGATGTTCTCCTTGAGCTCGACACCGAGCGGCCCGTAGTCCCATGCCGACCGGGTTCCACCGTAGATCTCACCGCAGGGGAAGACGAACCCCCGCCGCTTGCAGAGGGAGACGACGGTATCGACGACGGAGGTGGGGGCGGCCATGGTCGCAAGGCTATCCGTGCGGAGAGCACGGGGCCGAACCGGCCCAGCCGCTGCGCCGCGTAGGCTGGTTCACCGTGTCCAGCCTCCGTGAGTCCTTCGAGCGCGCCAGCCTGCCGGCCCTGACCTACATCAGCAGCCTGCCCCGCTTCGTGCCGTTCCTGTTCATCCTCGGCCTGGTCATCGCCGGGCTGTTCATCCCCGGCTGGGGCTGGGTGCTCATCGCCGTCGTGGTGCTCCTCCTCGCCTGGATCGGGGCCCTGGCGTGGCCGCGCCTGAGCATGCCCGAGCGGTTGATGCGCGTCGCGGTCGTCGTCATGATGGCCGCCATCGCGATCACCCAGGCGGCTCCGCGCAGCTGACCGATTTGACGATCGTTCTCATTCTCAGTGAGAATGATTGTCATGAAGGTTCTTGCGGCTGCCGCCCTGTCCGCCTCGCTCGTCCTCGCCGGGTGCGGTGACGCCGACGGTGCCGACGACACGGGGAGCTCCTCAGCCGCCGCAGCGGACCGGATGCCGGTGACGGCGGCGTTCTACCCCCTCCAGTTCGTCGCGGAGCGCGTGGGTGGCGACCTCGTCGAGGTCTCCACCCTCACCAAGCCCGGCACCGAGCCGCACGACCTCGAGCTCACCCCCAAGGCGGTCGGCGAGCTCGCCGGCGCCGAGAGCGTCCTCTACCTCGCCGGGTTCCAGCCGGCCGTCGACGACGCCGTCACGACGCAGGCCGCGGATGCCGCGCTCGACGTCACGCAGGCCGCGAACCTCATCGTGACCGGCGCCGACGACGACCACGCGGGCGAGACCGCGGAGGAGCACGCGGAGCACGCCGACGAGGAGGCAGGTGCGCCGGACCCGCACTTCTGGCTCGACCCGACCCGCATGGCCGCCGTCGCCACCACCGTGGGGGAGGACTTCGCCGAGCGCGACTCCGCGAATGCCGCGACGTACCGCGCCAATGCGGCCGCCCTCGCCGCCGACCTGACGGCCCTCGACGAGGAGTTCGCGGCCGGCCTCGCCCGGTGCGCCAGCAAGGAGCTCGTCACCGGGCATGCCGCGTTCGGCTACCTCGCCGCCCGCTACGGGCTGGGCCAGGAGGGCATCGCGGGGGTCTCTCCCGACGCCGAGCCGGACGCCGCCACCCTGCGCGAGCTGGCCGAGCACGTGGAGGAGGCCGGAGTCACCACCGTGTACGCCGAGACCCTCGTCTCCCCGGCCCTGGCCGAGACCGTCGCACGCGAGACCGGAGCGACGATCGCGGTTCTCGACCCCCTGGAGGGTCTGACCGACGCGTCCGCCGGGAAGGACTACCTTGAGGTCATGCGCAGCAACCTGGCCACGTTGAAGAAGGGTCAGGGGTGCAGCTGAGCGCCGCCCCCCTCCTGCGCCTGCGGTCGGCGTCCTTCGGGTACGCCGACCGCA
>DATIAB010000240.1:0-2993 GCA_035458265.1 Ornithinibacter sp.
ATGGCACTCGAGGCGGGCGTGCCCGTCATCCCCGTCGCGATGATCGACACCGACAAGGCCCAGCCGACGGGCAAGAAGATCCCCAAGCTGATCCGCGTCGGCGTGCGCATCGGCAAGCCGCTGGACTTCTCCCGCTACGAGGGCATGGAGGGCGACCGGTTCGTCCTGCGTTCGATCACCGACGAGATCATGTACGCGATGATGGAGCTGTCCGGCCAGGAGTACGTCGACATGTACGCCACGGCCATGAAGGACCGCATCGCCCGCGAGAAGAAGAACAAGGCCAAGGAGGCGCAGGAGGCCGCCCAGCCCGGCCGGGCCGTCTCCGAGCTCGAGGGTGTCCTGGATGCCGAAGGGCTCGACGACGACGACAGCGGTCCGCAGCGTCGCGCGAGCTGACCGGGGGTCGTGGTGGGGGTGCTCGGACCGAGCTCGGTGCGCACCGGACGGCGTGAGCCGGTCGTCGTCGAGTCCTTCCACCGCGGGCTGGACATCTTCCGCCCGCTCGCCGCGTTGTATGCCGTGTGGCTGGCCTGGCAGCGCCACGAGACGATGGTGCGGCCCTGGGTCGCTGCGGTCGTCCTCGGCGTCATGCTCGCGTGGTCGGTCGGCCTGCTGTTCTACCGCCGACGCAGCGTCGGGGTGGTGGTCATCGAGGTGTCCATCGCCGTCGCCGGCATCCTGGCCACCCTCCTCGCCGAGACACCCGAGTCCATCGCCGCCGGGCAGTTCACGCTGCCGACGATCTGGGCCGCCGGCTCGGTGGCGGGTGGTGCCGTCGTGGCGGGCGCTCGCGGCGGGCTGGTCGCGGCCGGGGTGATCGCCGTCGCCGACCTCATCGAGGTGGGCACACCGACCCAGACCACCATCCACAACATCGTGCTGCTCGTGCTGCTCGGTGGCCTGATCGGGCTGGCCGTCGATCTCGCGCGGCGGGGGCTCGAGGGCGAGGAGCAGGTGCTGCTCGAGCGCGAGCGGCTGCACGAGCGCGAGCGGATCGCCCGGGTCGTCCACGACGGGGTCCTGCAGTCACTGGCCTACATCCACCGTCGCGGTGAGGACATCGGCGGGGAGGCGGCCGAGCTGGCCGCGATCGCCGCCGAGCAGGAGCGCTCGCTGCGCCGCTTCGTGTCGGGGACCGGCGCGCCCGATGCGGCGAGCACCGTCGCGGACCTGCGCGGCGGCGAGGGGTCCGAGACCGACCTGCGGATCGTGCTCACGGCGCACGAGCGCCCCGACGTCACCGTGGCGGTGCCGGCCGACGCGGTGCAGGTCGACGTCCTCGTCGCGCACGAGGTCGACGCGGCCGTGGCGGCAGCCCTGGACAACGTCGACCGGCACGCCGGCCCTGATGCACGCGCCTGGGTGCTCCTCGAGGGTGACTCCTCCGGCATCGAGGTCACCATCCGCGACGACGGGGTCGGGGCACAGGTCGCCGACCTCTTCGGAGCCGCTGAGCGGGGCAGGCTCGGTGTCAGCTCGTCCATCCGTGGTCGTATAGAGGACCTCGGAGGCACCGTCACGTGGACGACCCGACCCGGGGGAGGGTGTGTCGTTCGGATGACCGTCCCGCGAACCGTCAAGGAGCGTCCATGACCACCCCGAGGCCGGATGCCGTGACAGGCACCACGGAGCCCACCGTGCTCGTCGCCGACGACCACCCGCTGTGGCTCACCGCGCTCGAGCGCGACCTCACCGAGCGCGGCCTGACCGTCGTCGCGACGGCGACCGACGGGCCCTCGACGGTGCGGCGGGCCCGGGCCACCCGTCCCGACGTGCTCGTGCTCGACCTCAACCTTCCCGGGATGCGCGGCGACGAGGTGTGCCGGGCCCTGGGCGACCTGCCCACGCGCGTGCTCATCCTGTCGGCCAGTGGTGAGCAGCACGACGTGCTCGCTGCCATCAAGGCCGGCGCCACCGGCTACCTCGTGAAGTCGGCCTCCGCCCAGGAGATCGTGGATGCCGTGCACGCGACCGCCCGCGGGGAAGCGGTCTTCACGCCCGGTCTCGCCGGGCTGGTGCTCGGGGAGTTCCGCCGGATGGCCGATGGGTCAGCGCCACACGCCGCCTCGGCAGCGGCAGCAGCAGAGCGTCGCCGCCCCATCCCCGAGCTGACCGAGCGCGAGACCCAGGTGCTTCGACTCGTGGCGACCGGCATGTCCTACAAGGAGATCGCCACCGAGCTCTTCCTGTCGCACCGCACCGTGCAGAACCACGTGCAGAACACGCTGGGGAAGCTGCACCTGCACAACCGCGTCGAGCTGGTGCGCTTCGCGCTGGCCCACGGGCTCGAGGACGAGGTTCCCGGCGTGCCGTGACGGCGACCGGCATACGGGCAGGCGCAGGCTGCGCCCTGACGGGACCTATCCTTGGCCCGTGAGCACGACCATCGCCCCCGACCCCCGCCAGCGGCTCGCCGCCGGTGCCGACCTCCCCGCTGCCCAGCAGCCGGTCTGGCCCGACGCCGTCGCGCTCGCCGAGGCCGTGGCGACGCTCGCGAGCTACCCGCCCCTCGTCTTCGCCGGCGAGTGCGACGTCCTGCGCGAGCGGATGGCCGCGGTCGCCCGCGGTGAGGCCTTCGTGCTCCAGGGTGGCGACTGCGCCGAGACCTTCGCCTCTGCGACCGCCGACAACATCCGGGACCGGGTCAAGACGATCCTGCAGATGGCGGCCGTTCTCACCTACGGCGCCTCGGTGCCGGTCGTCAAGGTCGGGCGCATGGCCGGGCAGTACGCCAAGCCTCGCTCGAGCAACTTCGAGACCCGCGAGGGCGTGACCCTGCCGGCCTTCCGTGGCGACATGGTCAACGACTTCGACTTCACTCCCGAGTCGCGCACCCCCGACCCTCAGCGACTCGTGCGGGCCTACCACGCAAGCACCGCGACGCTGAACCTCGTGCGCGCCTTCACCACCGGTGGTTTCGCCGACCTGCGCCACGTCCACGACTGGAACAAGGGCTTCGTGGCCAACGCCGCGAACGTCCGCTACGAGCG
>DATIAB010000241.1:0-5470 GCA_035458265.1 Ornithinibacter sp.
TGACGGAAGGGGCCTGATGGCTTCCGAGAACGACCCGACGACCACGCTCGAAACGCCCGCCGAGGACTCTGCCGGGCAGGCCGCGCCGGAGCAGGCGCCGGCAGAGAAGCCCAAGCGCCGACGCGCCACGAAGAAGGCGACCGCTCCCGCAGCCTCCGCCGACGTCGCCTCGGCTGCCAGCCCCTCGGACGGCTCGGATGCCGTGCCGTCCCCAGCCGCGGACGTCGCCCCCGCGCCCGCCAAGCGCGCGGCGCGCAAGCGCGCCGCGAAGAAGGCGGCTCCGGATGCCGGGCAGGACTCCTCGGCCGTGGAGGCCAGCGAGGGCGCCGAGGCGACCGAACCCCAGGAACACCAGGCGAAGTCCGCCAGGGCCACGAGCTCGACGCGAGGCTCCAAGGCCGCAAGGGCGACGAAGGCCACCCAGAAGGCGCCTGCAGAGGCGCTGGTCGACGACCTCGCCCTCCTGGAGCAGGGCAAGGGTCAGCCCGAGCTCACCTTCGGGGCCGGCGAGGACGGCGACGACGCGGCATCGGCCCCGGCCGTGCCCAGCCTGTCCCTGCTCTTCCAGGCGCCCGACCCGGTCGCTCCGCGTCGTCGCCGCGCCACCTCCCCGGTGCAGGCCCCCGTCGAGCGCCCCGTCGTCGACGAGGCCCCGGCGGTGCTCGACGACGAGACCGCCGAGGACGAGGCCCCCGCAGCGGAGGCCGAGGACCAGACCGAGCCCGCACCCCAGGACCGGGCGTCCGATGACGCCGACGCCGGTGGCCGTGGCCGCCGCCGTCGTGGTGGTCGTGGCCGCCGAGGCCGTGGCCAGGGTGACGACGAGCAGGGGGCCACGGCATCCGCTGAGGCCGCTCCCGAGAGTGACACGCCCAGCGGGACCGGGCCCGACGACACCGCGGACGATGCCGACTCCGAGTCGGTCTCGAGCCGACGTCGCCGACGTCGCCGACGGGGTGCCGGCAGCGGTGACGGCGAGGGCGACGACCCGCCCGGCACCGTGACCCGGGTGCGCGAGCCCCGCAGCCAGCGCGACGAGCCCACCGCCGTCAAGGGCTCGACCCGCCTCGAGGCGAAGAAGCAGCGTCGCCGGGAGGGCCGTGAGGCAGGACGTCGGCGCACGATCATCACCGAGGCCGAGTTCCTCGCCCGCCGCGAGAGCGTCGAGCGGGTCATGGTCGTCCGGGGCCGGGGTGACCGCACCCAGATCGGTGTCCTCGAGGACGGCGTGCTCGTCGAGCACTACGTGTCTCGCGAGACCACCGCGTCGATGGCCGGCAACGTCTACCTCGGCCGTGTGCAGAACGTCCTGCCGTCGATGGAGGCCGCCTTCGTCGACATCGGCAAGGGCCGCAACGCCGTCCTCTACGCGGGCGAGGTCAACTGGGATGCCGCCGGACTCGAGGGCGGTCAGGCCCGCCGCATCGAGAACGCACTGTCGTCCGGTGACACCGTGCTCGTGCAGGTCACCAAGGACCCGATCGGCCACAAGGGTGCGCGACTCACCTCACAGATCAGCCTGCCGGGCCGCTACCTGGTCTACGTACCCGAGGGGCAGATGACGGGCATCTCCCGCAAGCTGCCCGACACCGAGCGTGCCCGCCTCAAGGCCATCCTCAAGGAGGTCGTGCCCGATCGAGCGGGCGTCATCGTGCGCACCGCGGCCGAGGGAGCCTCCGAGGAGGAGCTGCGCGCCGACGTCGAGCGCCTCACGAAGATCTGGGAGAAGATCAGGGCCAAGGCCGAGTCCGCAGGGGCCAAGAAGGCCGGAAGCGGGGGCGCCCCGGCCCTGCTCCACGGCGAGCCCGACCTCACCGTGCGTGTCATCCGCGACGTGTTCACCGAGGACTTCACCTCCCTCGTCGTCTCGGGCGACAAGGCGTGGTCCGAGGTCAGCCAGTACGTCGAGGACGTCGCCCCCGACCTCGCACCGCGCCTGCAGCGCTGGACGTCCGAGGCCGACGTGTTCGCGGAGCACCGCATCGACGAGGCGATCGCGAAGGCGATGGACCGCAAGGTGTGGCTACCCTCTGGCGGGTCGCTCGTCATCGACCGCACCGAGGCGATGACCGTCGTCGACGTCAACACCGGCAAGTTCATCGGCTCCGGGGGCAACCTCGAGGAGACCGTCACCAAGAACAACCTCGAGGCGGCCGAGGAGATCGTGCGGCAGCTCCGGCTGCGCGACATCGGCGGCATCATCGTCGTCGACTTCATCGACATGGTCCTGGAGTCCAACCGCGACCTCGTCGTGCGCCGGCTCCTCGAGTGCCTGGGCCGTGACCGCACCAAGCACCAGGTGGCCGAGGTCACCTCGCTCGGCCTGGTCCAGATGACCCGCAAGCGGGTCGGGTCGGGGCTCGTCGAGGTCTTCTCCGAGCAGTGCGAGCACTGTGCGGGCCGCGGCATCATCGTGCACTCCGAGCCGATCGACCGCGGCGGGTCGAACGACCAGGGCGGCGCCAACGCTGCTCCGTCCCGGTCGGGTCGTGGCCGCCGTGGGACGCCTGCGGTCGGTGTCTCGGGGTCGGGCGGTCCGGATGCCGGGTCGAGCACCGAGGAGGTCCGCACGCCGTCCGGGCCGACCGCGGCCCAGATCGCCGCCGCGGCTCATGCCGCAGCGCTGCGGCGGGCCGAGGCCGACGCGGCGGTCGGCCTGGCCGAACCGGATGCCGTGGTGCCGGATGCCGTGGCGCCGGATGCCGTGGTGCCGGAGGCCGTGGAGGCGGACGCGGAGGTGCCGGCTGACGGCATCCCTGCTCGTGTCGAGGTGGCGGTCACCGAGGTCGCCGACGTCGTCGAGGTCGCTGAGATCGTCCCGGAGCCGGAGGTCACCCAGCCGGTGGTCGCCGAGGTCGTCACCGAGCCGGAGGTCACTCAGCCGGTGGTCGCCGAGGTCGTCACCGAGCCGGAGGTCGCTGAGACCGCGCCCGAGCCCGAGCCGGCTCCCGAGCCGGAGCCGGCCAGGCGTGGTCGCCGCAAGCGCGGACGCGTCGTGGCACCTGCCGGACCGCCTCGTGGCACGAGCACCGACGCCGACCCCACGGCCTGACGTGACCACGACCTGATTTGGATGGCCACCGGGGCCCCGGTAGGCTGTCCAGTCGGTGCGTCCACCGAGCTGATGTCCTGTGTCGTCCACAGGGTCGCTATCGGCCGGTCATCCAGGAGATGCGCCCGTAACGAAAGTGAGTCAGACCGTGTACGCGATTGTGCGCGCAGGTGGTCGCCAGGAGAAGGTCTCCGTCGGCGATGTCCTGCTCATCGACAAGATCGGCCAGGCCGGCGACGAGATCCAGCTGCAGCCGCTGCTGGTCGTCGACGGTGGCACCGTGACCAGTGACGCGAGCAAGCTCGCGAAGGTCAAGGTCACCGCCGAGGTCATCAAGGCCGCCAAGGGCCCCAAGATCACGATCCTGAAGTACAAGAACAAGA
The DNA here is from genome assembly GCA_035458265.1 of Ornithinibacter sp. Classification (GTDB taxonomy): domain Bacteria; phylum Actinomycetota; class Actinomycetes; order Actinomycetales; family Dermatophilaceae; genus Fodinibacter. Next base: position 3,436 of record DATIAB010000241.1, read on the forward strand.
CCGGGTACCGCAAGCGCCAGGGTCACCGCCAGCCGCTCACCCAGGTCAAGATCACCGGCATCGACGCCTGATCCGCGCCGGAACTCACGTAAAGGACTACAGACATGGCACACAAGAAGGGTGCGTCCTCGACCCGCAACGGTCGCGACAGCAACGCCCAGTACCTCGGCGTCAAGCGCTTCGGCGGCCAGACCGTCAAGGCCGGCGAGATCCTCGTCCGCCAGCGTGGCACGCACTTCCACCCCGGTGACGGCGTCGGCCGTGGCGGCGACGACACGCTGTTCGCGCTCGTCGCTGGTGCGGTGAAGTTCGGCTCCAAGCGCGGTCGCAAGACCGTGAACATCGTCCAGCCGGAGTCCGTCTCCGCGCAGTGACGCACCCGTCGGGCGTCCTCGCCCGACCGCTTGACCCACGCCGCTTGAGGGGCGGGCCCGCGCTGGCCCGCCCCTCACGGCATCCATTCGGCACCACGAGCAACCTTGTCAGGAGCGCAGGCATGACGACCTTCGTCGATCGCGTCGTGCTGCACGTCGCCGCAGGAAACGGTGGCCACGGCGTCGCCTCCGTCAAGCGTGAGAAGTTCAAGCCCCTCGGCGGCCCCGACGGCGGCAACGGGGGACGCGGCGGCTCGGTCATCCTCGCCGTCGACCCGCAGGCCACGACCCTGCTGGACTACCACCACACCCCGCACCGCAAGGCGGCCAACGGCAGGCCCGGTGCTGGTGACGAACGCAACGGCGGCGACGGCGCCGACCTCGTGCTCAACGTGCCGGAGGGCACCGTCGTCAAGGACGGCAACGGCACGGTGCTCGCCGACCTCGTCGGGCACGACACGACCTTCGTCGTCGCCCGCGGCGGCCGCGGCGGCCTGGGCAACAAGGCGCTCGCGAGCCCGCGGCGCAAGGCGCCCGGCTTCGCGCTGCTCGGTGAGCCGGGGGAGTCCGCCGACATCGTGCTCGAGCTGAAGTCACTCGCCGACGTCGCCCTCATCGGCTTCCCGAGCGCCGGGAAGTCCTCGCTCGTCTCGGTCGTCTCGGCGGCCCGGCCCAAGATCGCCGACTACCCGTTCACCACGCTCGTGCCCAACCTCGGCGTCGTCACCGCGGGGTCGATGCGCTACACGATCGCCGACGTTCCCGGCCTGATCCCGGGCGCCAGCGAGGGCAAGGGCCTGGGCCTGGAGTTCCTGCGGCACGTCGAGCGCTGTTCGGTGCTCGTCCACGTCGTCGACTGCGCGACCCTCGAGCCCGGTCGCGACCCGATGACCGACCTCGAGGTCATCGAGGCCGAGCTCGCCGCCTACGTCGCCGACGACACGCTCGGTGGGCGGCCGCTGTCCGACCGCACCCGGGTCGTCGTCCTCAACAAGGCCGACGTGCCCGAAGCGCGCGACCTCGCCGAGATGGTCAAGCCGATGCTCGAGGAGCGCGGCCTCGAGGTGCACGTCGTCTCCGCCGTGGCGCACACGGGCCTCAAGGAGCTGACCTTCGCGTTGGCCCGCCACGTCCACGAGGCCCGCGCCGAGGTGCTCGCCCGGGTGCCCGACCGCCCACGCATCGTCATCCGGCCGACCGCCGTCGACGACGCAGGCTTCCACGTGCGGCGCGAGAACACGCCCGACGGTGAGCTGTTCCGAGTCATCGGCGAGCGTCCCACCCGCTGGGTGCGCCAGACCGACTTCTCCAACGACGAGGCCGTGGGCTACCTCGCCGACCGGCTGAACCGTCTCGGTGTCGAAGATGCGCTGCTCAAGGCCGGTGCCGTCTCGGGCTCGACCGTCCTCGTCGGTCCAGAGGACAACGCGGTCGTCTTCGACTGGGAGCCGACGATGTCCGCGGGCGCCGAGCTGCTCACCGGGCCGCGCGGCACCGACGTGCGGTTCGAGAACGAGGGTCGCAAGACCCGCACCCAGAAGCGCGACGACTTCCACGCCCGCAAGGACGCCCAGACCGTCGCTCGTGACGAGCTGGCGCAGGAGCGGCGGGCGGGCCACTGGGCCGACGTCCGCGACGAGGACTGAGCCGGATGCCGGACA
>DATIAB010000242.1:0-9341 GCA_035458265.1 Ornithinibacter sp.
GAGAGCCACCATCTTCGACCAGGTGGCGTTGTCCAGCTTCTTCGTGGCGGCCACGCCGTTCTTGGTCTGCCACACCCCGAGCGCGGTTGCGGTGATCGGCCCGAACTTGCCGTCGGCGGTGACGCCGATGACCTTCTGGGCCAGGACGACGTCAGGCCCGGTGGCACCCTGCTCGAGCAGGGGGTAGCCGCTGGCGGTCACCACCGGCGCCGGCGGCGGCGTGACCGGGAGGGCGGGGGTGTAGTTCGCGTTGGTGAGGGGGGTGGTCACGGCCACACCACTCCACCAGGAGGACCGCAGGCGGGCCCCGTCCCAGTTGAACGAGAAGTGGATGTGGTCGGTGTGGGGGGAGACCCCGTAGTACGGCGCCCAGCCGCGACCCGGGTCGTAGGCCCGCCACATCTGACGGTTCCAGATGATGTAGTTGATCCCGAAGCGCTTGGCCATCGCGCCGGCGCGCCCCTGGGCATCAGGTGCCGCCAGCCATCGCGTGAGCGCGTTGGCCAGGGCCAGCTGCTCACTGTTGTTCGCGTTGATCATCCAGTCCAGGGCACGGCCCTCGCCGTGCTCGGCAGCGCACGTGCGGAGGATGCCGTAGGTCCGGTTGCCGTACGTCGTGTTGAGCAGCTTGGCGAAGGCCACGGCGCCTGGCTGGTTGTACGTCAGGCACTGCGTGCCCTTCTGGTACGGGGCGGCCACATCGAGCGCGGAGGGCAGGGGTGTGCTCGGCTTGGGGTACGGGATGGTCACTGCCCCCGCGGACCCCGCCACCAGGGGAAAGGCCAGCACGGATGCCGACACGGCGCCGATCGTTCGCACCGGCAGGCGGCGCTCGCGTCGGGGTTCGGTCACAGGCAGGGTCGTCGGCGCGGCGAAGGGCTCGGTCTGGGGGGTGGACACGGGCAGTGCTCCTCGGACGGCGGGTCGCCTCGCGGGTTTCGAGGCGGCCCGTCATCCCGAGTTCACAGACGTCACATCTGCCCCACGAGATGACTGGGCTCCACAGTTGTCCCACCTGCCCCCAGGGTCCCGCAACCCAATGGGTGAAATTACAAACATGTACTTCTCAGACGGCGGCTGATGACCGGAAGATCTTCACCTAAGGCGCCTTCACCGCGACGATCCTGCGCCTCCATGGGGCACTGCGCTGGCGCAGCACCCGACGGGTGTCACTAGAGTTCGGGGCATGGACAAAGTCGTCGCCACCCCTGCCGACGCCGTCGCCGGAATCTCTGACGGGGCCACCCTGGCCGTCGGCGGGTTCGGGCTGTGCGGCATCCCCTCCGTGCTCATCGCCGAGCTGCACCATCGCGGTGTGCGTGACCTCGAGGTCGTCTCGAACAACTGCGGCGTCGACGGCTGGGGTCTGGGCATCCTGCTCGCGGCCCGGCAGATTCGGCGCATGGTGTCCTCCTACGTCGGGGAGAACAGGGAGTTCGCGCGCCAGTACCTCGAGGGTGAGCTCGAGGTCGAGCTGACGCCTCAGGGCACCCTCGCCGAGCGGCTTCGCGCGGGAGGCAGCGGCATCCCCGCGTTCTTCACGCCCACGGGGGTCGGCAGCCAGGTCGCCGACGGCGGTCTGCCGTGGCGGTACGGCGCGGACGGCACCGTTGCGCTGGCCTCACCCGCGAAGGAGGTGCGCGTCTTCGCGCACGACGGCGTGGAGCGCGAGTACGTGCTCGAGCACGCGATCGTCGCCGACTACGGCCTGGTGCGCGCGTGGAAGGGCGACCGCCACGGCAACCTGGTCTTCAACAAGTCCAGCCGCAACTTCAACCCGCTCGCGGCCATGGCCGGACGCGTCACGATCGCGGAGGTCGAGCAGCTCGTCGAGCCCGGCGAGATCGACCCCGACAACGTGCACCTTCCCGGCATCTACGTGCAGCGCGTGCTGCCGCTCACTCCCGAGCAGGCCGCCGACAAGCGCATCGAGCGCCGCACCGTCACCGCCCCGCCCCCCGACGCAGACCCTGCCGACGCCGCCACGAAGGAGTCCTGAGCATGCCCCTCACCCGTGAGCAGATGGCCGCGCGCGCCGCCGCCGAGCTCGACGACGGCGCCTACGTCAACCTCGGCATCGGGCTGCCGACCCTCGTGCCCAACTACGTGCCCGACGACGTCGAGATCGTGCTCCAGTCCGAGAACGGCATCCTCGGCGTCGGCGCCTACCCCAGTGAGGACGACGTCGACCCCGACCTCATCAACGCCGGCAAGGAGACGGTGACCGTACGACGCGGTGCGTCGTACTTCGACTCGGCCACCTCGTTCGGCATGATCCGCGGCGGCAAGGTCGACGCCGCGATCCTCGGCGCGATGCAGGTGTCGGCGACCGGCGACATCGCCAACTGGATGATCCCCGGGAAGATGGTCAAGGGGATGGGCGGGGCGATGGACCTCGTGCACGGCGCCAAGAAGGTCGTCGTGCTCATGGAGCACGTCGCCAAGGACGGCTCACACAAGATCGTCCCGGAATGCACGTTGCCCCTGACGGGCAAGCAGGTCGTCCAGCGGATCATCACCGACCTCGCGGTCATGGACGTGACCGAGTCCGGTCTCGTGCTGCGCGAGCTGGCACCGGACGTCACCGTGGAGCAGGTGCGCGAGGCCACGGGAGCACCGTTCGCCGTCGAGCTGACCTGAGACGGTTCGTCCCGGGGGGCCGGCCGCCGCTCAGCTGTTTGCAGCAGCGGTGAGGACCGCAGGGGCGACGGCAGAGGCGCCACCGATGGCAGTCACGGTCTGGAGCAGCGGCGTTCCCTGGAGCGAGGCCGCCGCGTCCTCGACCAGCACGGTCGGCTGGGTGAGCACCACGAGGCGCTGGCGGGTGCCGGCCACGAGCGAGTCGACGAGGTTGGCGTCCGCGCCCGAGGTCAGGACGACCTCGGCCGTGGTGGGAAGCCGGGGTCGGTAGAAGTCGACGATGGCCCGTGAGGTCGAGTAGCGCGTCGCCCCGCCGAGTCGCACGACCGTCATTCCCCGGCCGCCCAGTGCCGTCACCACCTCGTCTCCGACGACACTGCTGTCCCCCACCACGCGAGCCGTGGTGGGCCCCCCGGCATCCAGGGCACGCAGGGTCTCCGCTGCCAGACCGGTCGCCGGAGTGAGCAGGATCGGCTCGCGCAACGCGCTGGCCGGTCCCGAGACACTGAGCGCGTCGGGGAGACCGGCCCCACCCGCGACGACGACCGTCGGTGTCGACCGGCGACGTCGAATCTCCCCCAGGACAGCCTCGGAGGTGCCGTACCGGTTGGCCCCAGCCAGCCGCACGACGCTCAGGCCGCGCGCTCGCAGCTGCACGAGCACCGACTCCGCAACCACCCCGGGCCCGCCCACGACGTACGCGGTGCGGACGGCGGTTCCACGCCGGTCGAGCTCGGCAACCGTCGGAGCGGGCAGGGCGCCCGCGGTGGTGAGGAGGAGCGGCGCGTCGAGCGTCGCTGCGAGTGGGCCGGACACAGCGGCATCCACGAGGGTCGAGTCCCCGGCGGCCAGGACCACGGAGGTCGCCGACGGTGCGACCGACGCCGCGACCGCCGCTCCGACGACATACCGGGTGGCGCCGTCGTATCGCTCCGAGAGGTGGCGGATTGCGATCGAGTTCAGTGCCAGCCGGGCGCGAAGCTGCTCACCCGTGATCGTGCGGGTCACTCCGGCCGAGGAGGTGCCCACCGCGGTGCGAACCCCGCCGTTGTCAGTGCGGTCCCTCAGGTCGATCCGGGCGATGTCCGCGAGCCCGAAGGCCGTCGCCGTCGCCGAACCGCTCACGGTCTTCGTCCAGAACGCGCGGGGATTGCTGGCGCGCAGGCTCCACGGGTCGGAGACGCCGCGAAGATACGGCAGCGGGGTCCCGCCCCAGACGTCCTCGTTGTTCTCGCTGCGGCCCCCGTGCGATGACGCGTAGAAGGCCTGGATGACCTGCCCGTTGCTGCGCACCACGTAGCCGGTCGTCGCACCACCAGCCGCCCGCACCGCCGCGCGCCACGAGGCCCAGAAGGGCAGCTCACTGCTCGTGGGGTATCCGCCGTAGACCTGGTCGCTCGTGGTGTCGTAGAGATGGCAGGCACACGCAGACCGGATGCCGGCGCCGTGGGCCCGCACGGCGTACCCCCGAGCCGCGGCCGCCTGCGCCTTCAGCGCCTCGACGGGCCACGACCAGGGGACCTCGCGGAGGTGGTCGAGGTACTCGTCGTGCAGTCGCAGCTGGTTGACGACCTCGAGGGTGCCGGTCGTGCCGGACGAGGGCGTGATGACGGTGCGCCCGTCACGGTAGGTCGTCCCACCGAGCGTCATGCCCGTACGGTCGTCCGAGTCCCACACGAGCAGCGCGGACGAGCCGGTCAACCGGGTCGAGCCGGAACACGAGGGACAGGACGCCACGACCGTGGACCCGGACCGGGTCAGGGTCACCGGCGTCCCGAGCGTGCCAGCCATCTGCGACCCACCGAGGGTGACGGTGAAGGAACCGCCCCCAGCGAGGATCGCGACGGGGGTTGCGGAGACGGACGTGACCCGGTGCAGGACGTTGACCATGACGGTCTGGGTGTCCGTGACGGCGTCGTACGTCGTGCCGCTGTAGTAAAGCCCGAGGATCTGGGCCGCGGTGCGACCGTCCTTGGCCATCTCCATCGCCCCGTACTGGCTCATCCCCAGGCTGTGGCCCCAGCCGGACCCACGAAAGAGCCACGAGGCGGCCGGAAAGCCCGCGCCGGCCGCGGCCGCGACGGTGGCATGAGGTGTCGACGCGGTGGCCGACACGGCGGACGGCAGCGGTCCCCCGGACGCGGCTGGCATCCCTGCGACCACGAGCGCGACACCTGCTGCGAGCAGGCCGACCGAGCGACGCGCCGAGCGGGAGGTGAGGACAGTCACGCGCACAGTAGACCACAGACATCACGGCAGTCACAGGGGTCACAACCGTCACAGCGCTTCGATGACGGTGGTGTGCAGCTCTTCTCAGCCGGTGACCGCCCGACCGATGACGCGGTGCGCCACCCCCGCGAACCGAGCGGGATCGGTGATGCCCCGACCGTCGACGATCGCAGCAACGCCGGGGAGATCGCCCGCCGACAGGGCGCGGTAGGCGGCGTGGTCAGCCTGGATGACTGCGGCGTCGACGGAGTCGCCGAGGTGGTACGGCACCCATCCGAAGCCTTCGATCTCGGCGTCCGTGTACATCGGGTCGTGCACGGCGACCTGGGCACCGCGGGCGCGCAGTGCCTCCACAAGCGGGAACACCCCGCTGAACGCGGTTTCCTTGACGCCCCCCCGGTAGGACGCACCGAGAACCGCGACCGTCGCCCCGGAGAGGTCACCGAAGGCCCCCTCGAGCAGGACGGTGGCGTGCTCCGGCATCCCCATGTTCGCCTCCCGCGCCGCGCGCACGACCGTGGCGTCGGGGTCGTTGAACAGGTAGAGGCGCGGGTACACGGGGATGCAGTGGCCCCCGACGGCGATGCCGGGCCGGTGGATGTGGCTGTAGGGCTGTGAGTTGCTCGCGTCGATGACCTGCTGGATGTCGATGCCCTGGCGCTCCGCGAACCGGGCGAACTGGTTGGCGAGCCCGATGTTGACGTCACGGTAGGTCGTCTCGGCGAGCTTCGCGAGCTCGGAGGCCTCGGCCGAGCCGAGGTCCCAGACCCCGTTGCCGCGCTCCAGATCCGCACGCTCGTCGAAGTCCAGGACTGCCTCGTAGAAGGCCGTCGCCGCGGCCGCGCCTGCGGGGCTGAGCCCGCCGACGAGCTTCGGATACTTGCGCAGGTCAGCGAACACCCGGCCGGTGAGCACTCGCTCCGGTGAGAAGACGAGGTGGAAGTCGACCCCCTCGGTCAGGCCAGAGCCCTGCTCGAGCATCGGCTTCCAGCGCGTTCGGGTGGTGCCGACCGGGAGGGTCGTCTCGTAGGAGACCAACGTGCCGGCGGTGAGGTGCCCGGCGATCGACGAGGTCGCGGAGTCCATCCAGCCGAAGTCCGGCTGCCACGTCTCGTCGTCGACGAACAGGGGCACCACGACGACGACCGCGTCTGCTCCCGGGATGGCCTCGGCATAGTCGGAGGTCGCGCGGAGCCGACCCTCGGGAACGAGCCTCGCGAGGCGGTCACCCAGCTCTGCCTCCCCGGGGAAGGGCTCGCGTCCCTCGTTGACGACTCCGACGAGTGCCTCGTTCACGTCCACGCCGACCACGTCGTGGCCCTTGCTGGCGAACTGGACGGCGAGCGGCAGGCCGATCTTGCCGAGGGCGACGACGGCGATCTTCACAGGATGACTCTCCTCGGGGGGTCTTCGGTCGCCGCGACGGCGACACAACAGGCCCGATCCTACCGACGCCGTGGGGCGCCACGTCCGCCACCCGTCACCCACGGGACCCCCTACATTGGTCCCCGTGAAGATTCTCAGCATCGTCGGAGCACGCCCCCAGTTCGTCAAGCTGGCTCCCATCGCGCACGCTCTCGAGGCCACGGGTGACGACCACGTCATCGTGCACACGGGGCAGCACTACGACGCGAAGATGTCGGACGTCTTCTTCGACGACCTCGGCATCCCCGCACCGGACGTGCACCTGGGTGTGGGCTCGGGCTCGCACGGCGTGCAGACCGGCGCCATGCTCGGCGCTCTCGATGCCGTGCTCCTGGAACACCGCCCCGACTGGGTGCTCGTCTACGGCGACACGAACTCCACCATTGCCGGTGCCCTGTCCGCGGTGAAGCTTCACATCCCCCTCGCTCACCTCGAGGCGGGGCTGCGGTCCTTCAACCGGAGGATGCCGGAGGAGCACAACCGGGTGCTCACGGACCACGCGGCCGACCTGTGCCTGGCCCCCACGGAGGTGGCCATGGGCCACCTGCGGGCCGAGGGCCTGGGCGATCGCTCGGTCCTCACCGGCGACGTCATGACCGACGTCTGCCTGAGCACCGCCGCGAACGTGAGGGACGGGCAGCCGCCCGTGCCCGAGGGCGTCGCCACCGGCGACTTCGTCCTGTCCACGATCCACCGGGCCGAGAACACCGACGACCCCACCCGACTGCGGATGATCATCGAGGGCCTGGCCTCGCTCCCCCACCCCGTCGTGCTCACCGCGCACCCGAGGCTGGTCGTCAAGGCTCGTGAGCACGGCATCCCCCTCGACCAGGGGTCGTTGCACACCGTCGAGCCATTCGACTACCCCGCGATGGTGGCTGCCATCAGCCACGCCCGCGCCGTGGTCACCGACTCGGGCGGGCTCCAGAAGGAGGCGTTCCTGCTCCGCACGCCCTGCACCACCGTGCGCACCGAGACGGAGTGGACCGAGACGGTCGCCCTCGGGTGGAACGTGCTCGTCGACGACCTCAGCACCCTCACCGCCGTGGTCGACCGGGAGGCACCCCCCCGGACCGATGCCTCGCCCTACGGCACGGGAGCCGCCGCTGAAGCCACCGTCAGGACGTTGCGTCAGCGGATGGTCGGCTGAGCCCGAGGCCGACGCCCCAGACGCAGGAGCCCGGCTCCGACGCAGGTGCCCCCGACGCGGGAGAGCCCCGTCAGAGGGCGATCGACTGGCCCGTGCGGGCTGACTCGATGCAGGCCTCGGCCACGCGCACCGTCTCAAGGCCCTGCTGCATGGTCACGATGTCCGCATCCTTGCCGAGCACCGCGTCCCTGAACTGCTCGTGCTCGATGCGCAGCGGCTCGGGCTTGCTGATCGCGTAGCGAACGACGTCGCCCTCACTCACGCCCCGGAAGTTGGCGATGTCGTCCCACGTCGTCTGGACCTCACCATTCGCGTAGAACGTCAGGTCCGCCGTGAGGGTGTCCGCCACGAACGCGCCCTTCTCCCCCGTGATGATCGTGACCCGCTCCTTGAGGGGACTCAGCCAGTTGACGAGGTGGTTGGTGATCGTGCCGCCGGACAGCATGCCGACGACGGCCACCATGTCCTCGTACTGGCGCCCGGACCGGTGCGCCGTTCGTGCCGCGACGGACACGAAGTGCTGCTGGGTGACCCAGGCGGTGAGGTCGATGTCGTGGGTGCCGAGGTCCTTGACGACGCCGACATCGGCGATGCGGGCCGGGAAGGGGCCCTGGCGGCGCGTGGTGACCTGGTAGACGTCGCCGAGCTCACCGCTCTCGATGCGGGCCCGTGCCTGCTGGAGCGCCGGGTTGTAGCGCTCGATGTGACCGACCGCCCCGACCAGGCCCTTGGCGGCGAACGACTCGGCCACGCGCGTCGAGGAGCCGGTGTCCTGGGCCAGCGGCTTCTCGATCATGGCGTGGACGCCGGCCTCGGCCAGGGCCAGACCGATCTCCTCGTGGTAGATCGTCGGGACCGCGACCATGCAGTAGTCCAGGCCGTGCCCGATGAGGGCGGCGATGTCCGCCTCCACAGGCCGCCCACCGGACACCCCGTGGACGTCGCCGCCGGGGTCGGCCACCGCGACGAGTTCGACACCGGGAAGGCTGCCGAGGACACGGGCGTGGTGCCGCCCCATCATGCCGAGCCCGATGAGACCGGCGCGCAGGTTCGCCATGGCTCAGGCCCCCGCTGCCGCGAGGGCGTTGACCGCCGTGACGATCCGCTCGAGGTCGCCCCGGCTGAGCGACGGGTGCACGGGGAGCGAGAGGCACTCCCGCGCGGCGCGCATCGTCTCGGGGAGGTCGACGTCGACCTGGAAGGGCAACAGCTGGTGGTTCGGCACGGGGTAGAACATGCCGGACCCCACGTTGTACTCATCGCGCAGCGCGGCGGCGAAGCCGTCGCGGTCCTCGGGAACCCGCACGGTGTACTGGTGGTAGACGTGCACGGCGCCCTCGGCGACCGGCGGGGTCACCACGCCGGTGAGGTTGGCGGACAGGAACGCGGCGTTGGACTGGCGCTGCGCCGTCCACCCGCCCACCTTCTTCAGCTGCTCGCGCCCGATCGACGCGTGGATGTCGGTCATCCGGGTGTTGAAGCCCACGACCTCGTTGTGGTACTGCTTCTCCATCCCCTGGTTGCGGTAGAGCCGCATGAGGCGCTCGATCTCGGGAGTCGCCACCGAGACCATCCCGCCCTCACCCGACGTCATGTTCTTGGTCGGGTACAGCGAGAACATCGCGAAGGACCCGAATGCACCCACGGGGGTGCCGTGCAACGACGCACCGTGGGCCTGGGCGGCATCCTCGAAGACCTGGATGCCGTGCGCGTCGGCGATCTGCATGATCCGGTCCATCTTGGCCGGGTGCCCGTAGAGGTGGACCGGCATGATGCCCACCGTGCGCTCGGTGATGCTCGCCTCGATCGCCTCGGGCGAGAGGTTGAAGTCGTCGGCGTCGATGTCGGCGAAGACGGGCGTCGCACCGGTCAGCGCGACCGAGTTGCAGGTGGCGGC